>NZ_DBNHEF010000030.1:0-27725 GCF_057138825.1 Candidatus Defluviilinea gracilis | reverse complement strand
CCCTTGGCGCAACGGTATCTGGAAGAGGGCAGAAGAGTTACGCTACTGCCAACTTCCCGAAATTACACAAATGTAGATGGAAGCCCCGCAAGATTTAGCGTCCCCGCTCAAAAAATTTTTATTTCTGGTGAAACGCCAATCGTCTTTCGAACTGTTCAGGAATTGGATGAAAACATGGTTGTTGTTTCTGGAAGATCTGATGGCAACAGATGGATGTTTTCTCGTAGTTTTGAACAGTCTCCAGAGGGGGCTCTATTTATTAATTACTTTGATGCTGGTTCCGACGCAAGTTTAGCCTCCTCAAATGACTCTAATTTGATTCTTGCGAGAAGATTGGCATTGTCATTTCATTTAATTTTTGGGAGAGCTGAGAGACCCAACACAATTGGTGTAGAAGATACAGTTACTGTATCATTTATCTTTAACGGCGTAGGATTACTTCCAAAAAAACCACTCATTATCTATTCACACTCTCGTTAATTTTGTGCTACTATGAATTGTGGGAAAATATATAGCCATAACTCTTGTAATTCTTCTTGTGTTTTTTGCAGGGCTTTTTGGCTATATGTACTTTCAAGGAGCAAGTAGCGCTACTCCAAAAATCAAAAATGCCCAAGTGGAAATAGAAAATAAAGATAATCTGAGACTGCTTTTGAGTGACCTTGGCTGGTATAAAGCAAACACGCTTACCATGCTCTCGGGAATTACCATTCAGTCAAGCGAAGTAACTGGAATTGAGGTAGTTTATTCCAATTTCAAACAACCATTTTTACAGCAAGGGGATGGGAAAGGTAATGTATTTGCCTCAGTTGACACTGAAATTGTGAATGATAAGCTGGTTTTTACCGTTCATGTTGATCCCAAGAGACTAACTGAAGCACGGGATAGGAATTGGTGGATAGATAGTCAGGTAATTCGCGCTCTACATAAAATGCTAAACCCGAACACGACCGATGAAATGCTCATTGAAAAAGACAGGCAAATGTTTGATAAATATAAGGGAAAGATTGATCTTTGGCACATAAAATTCTAAAGGCATGAAAAAATTGATTTCACTTTTTTTGATATTGAATGGTTTTATATTTGCAAAAGATGTATATGCACAGGTGGGGTGTTGTACAGGCACTGTAACAACTGGAGAGGTTTATTGCCCATCAGGTGGTAATGATAAAACAAATTGGTATTGCACGAATACCAGTACTGCTTATGGCTGTGGGGGGTTGGATTACTCAACCTGCGTTAATACTAGACCCGATCCAACAAGCGCGATCAGTTGCGGACAATCGGGAGTAACTTGCACAGGCTGTGGATGGTCGACAACGGCATGTAGCGGTGGGGGAGGCATAGGCGAGCCGTGCTCAAACGACTCCGACTGCTCTTCGGGAAGGTGCAGCGCCCAACGGGGAATCTGTGTCGACGCGGGAGGCTTTATCTGCCCGGAAGACCCCCCTTTCGTATCTTTCCTCTTTCACCTTTCTTTGAGTAGAGGAAAGATCGCGCTTAATTACAACGCCTGTTTCGCGGGCATCCCCGCTTTGCGCGGATATTTCTCCGGCGTCGCCGCGACCTTGTCCACCAGCACGAGATAACGATCATCTTCAACATCTGGTAAATTCACGGGGATCAACTCTCTTAATTCACCACCCAACAACTTCATCGCCTTTTTCGCGGACTTCGCTTCGGCGCGCGCGGTTTCGCCTTTTTGCGCGAGCATCGTCCCGTTCACTTTGACCAGCGGCAAAAGATATTCGCTCAACACGTTGAGGTTCGCCACCGCGCGCGCCACTGCCCAGTCGTATGCCTCGCGGTGATTTTTGTTGTGTCCCAGATCTTCCGCGCGGGCTTGGATGACACTCACTTCACTCAATCCCAGCGTGCCGACGATGTGCTGGCAAAACATCGCCTTCTTGCCCACCGAATCGACGACGGTCAATTTCAAATTGGGGTAGAGGATTTTCAGCGCAAGCCCGGGGAACCCCGCGCCAGTCCCCACGTCGATGAGCGAGGCGGGCGGATTCGCATTCCACGCCAACACGCACGAGAACGAATCCAAAAAATGTTTCGTGCGGATGGATTCCGAATCGCGGATGGCGGTCAGGTTGAATTTCTGGTTCCACTCCAGCAATTCTTTTTCATACGTGATCAACGACATCACCTGCCTGCCTGTGATGTGAACGTTGAACAACTCCTGCGCCGCGCGGACGAGTTTTTCCATGGGTGGGATTATACCTGTTGAAAACCTTTCCTCTTTCTTCTTTCCTTTGCGATGAAAGAGGAAAGAAGAAAGACCGCCAAATATGACGGTCTTTCGTGTTTGCTTGCTTGCAGAAGAGCCTTACTTCTTCACTTCCTCTTTCACTTCCACAGCCGCTTTCGCTTTGGCGAACCTGCGATACAACTTTCGTCCGCCGAGGAACAGAAGGTACAGCGGGATGGCAACCAGAACCAGCGCGGGAAGCGTGTATAACACGAAGCGGATCAGGAACTGGATGAAACCCTGCGTGAAGTAGATCAAGTCCTGAATGGCGTCGTTGGCTGTGCCTTCCAGTTTCCAGCCGCCGATCTCCACCGGTTGGACGGTCTCTTCGGCGATCAAGCGGATGCTGACCGCGGAGAGCGCAACCGACTCATCGTAGTATTTGATCTGCCCTTTCAGCACCTCGATCTCGCTTTGGATGATCTGCAATTGGGTATAGACCGCCAACACATCCTCGGTCTCATCGGCGGCGTCGAGGATCTCCAGCAGTTTCTTCTCGGCGGCTTGTTTGGCTTTGAGTTGCGACTGCAAATCCACGTAGATGTTGGTCACATCTTCGCCGGTGCGGTTCTCGAAGTTCACCTCCACCGCGCCTTCTTTGATGGCTTTGAGCGCGTCATCGAGTTTCTCCTGCGGCACGCGGATGGTGATCGAGGCTTCCGGCGCTTCCACGCTGTTGGGTCCGTAATAGGTGGTGTACAGGTTCGACGAAACCACGAATCCGCCCATTTCTTTTGCCAGGGCTTCGATCTCGCTCATGCGCGTTTTCGGGTCGGCGACCACAATGGCAAGGTCCGCGTTCTGGATGACCATGCGCTCTTGAGACTGGGTGATGAGCGAGGTTTGCGCCTGGTCGCTGAGCGGTTGAATCGGCGCGCTGGCAAGTTCTTCCGGCGCGGGTGGCGCAAACACATCGGGCGCTCCGCCCCCGCCGTACCCGGGAAGCGCGTAGTTTATGGTGCTATACGTCCTTCCTACTTGCAGGCCGAATATATTCATCAGCAACGAACCGACGAGGACAAAAGCAAGCGCTACCGATAGAATGATCAAAATTGGGCGTTTCATGTTTTCTTCTCCTTGATCGAGCAAAGTGATTTCACTCTACAGACGACTCACCTCTTGTAATGTTCCACTCCCACCAACCATTTTCCACTTTCTAGTCTCTGCCTGCAATTCTCTAATGACGAATTACCACCCCTCCACCAACCTCACCGCATGTTTCTCCGGTAACTTCACGGCGCGGATACGTTTTTGCACCGCGGAAATATCATATTTTACCCGGCGCGGCTCCCACTTTTTTTCTTCCGTGTCATAGATGGCATACGCGGCGCGCGGATCGCGGTCGCGCGGCTGACCGACCGAGCCGGGATTCATGATCAGCCGCGGAGTGAGCGTCATCGCCTCGTTCACTTTCAGCGATTCGAGCGTCACGCGGTCGTTTTCCGGATGCAGGCGGAACATGCACTGCAAATGCGAATGACCCACCATGCACCAGGGCGTGGTGAAATGCCCAAAGTTCAAGCGCGCCGAAAGCGCGTTCAAAATATATTCCCAGACCGAATCGCGCGGGCTTCCATGCACGAGGCTGGCATCCCCTTTCACGGTCAGGTTCGACGGCAGGGAAAGCAGGAAATCCATGTTTTCCTTCGTCAATACTTTTTCGTGATACTCAAGCGCGCGTCGCGCGTCGCCGTTGAACGATTCAAAGGGGATCTTACCGATCGCCGCCACATCATGGTTGCCGAGCAGGCACGTGAGGTTGGGCAAACCGCGCACCTTTTCCACCACCTCGTTCGGGTCGGGACCATAGCCCACCAGGTCGCCGAGACACCACGTTTCATCCACCACGCCGGCGTCAGCCAACACCGTCTCGAGGGCGGTAAAGTTTGCGTGAATATCCGAGATCACCAGGACGCGCATATCACCCCAGCAATCCCGCAACCCGCTCGATCAAAATCTCAGCCGCGTCTGTTTTACTCATCAAAGCTAATGATTCCTCGCGTCCGTCTGCAAACAATAAAGTAATACGATTGGTTTCCACGGCAAACCCGGCGTCGCCCGCCGAAATATCGTTTGCCGCGATCATATCCAAGCCTTTGGATTTTAACTTATTTGACGCGTTTTCCAACAGGTCGCGCGACTCGGCCGCGAAGCCGACCACCACCTGCGGGCGCGTCTTTCCGCCATTGTGGCTGGATACGGCTTTCAGGATGTCGTCCGTCGCCTCGAGTTCGATCTGCGGCGCGCCGCCTTCCTTTTTGATCTTGTCTTTTGCCGAGGTTTTCGGGCGGAAGTCTGCCACTGCCGCCGCCATGATGAGCGCGTGGCTCCCGGCTGATTCTTGCAGAACGGCATCGAGCATTTGCCGCGCCGTCTGCGTCTGTATGACGCGCGCGCCCACGGGAGGTTTCAACGCGCTGGGCGCGGTGATCAAGGTGACTTGCGCGCCGGCGTCGACTGCGGCTTGGGCTATGGCATAGCCTTGTTTGCCGGAGGAGTGATTCGTCAGCACGCGGACCGGGTCGAGCGGCTCTTGAGTCCCGCCGGCGGTGACGATCACGTTCCGCTGGGCGAGCCGGCCGTCCCGTCCGAGAAGGAGGCGGATGTGTCCGATGAGTTCGTTTGTCTCCGGGAGTCGCCCTTTGCCGGTGAGTCCCGAGGCGAGGTGTCCCTCCGCCGGTTCGATGATGCGCGCGCCGCGTTTGCGAAGGGTATCCAAATTCTCTTGTGTGGCGGGGTGATCGTACATGCCGCCATCCATCGCGGGGGCAAGGAGGAGCGGACTGTTCGATGCCAAGGCTGTGACGGTGAGGAGCGAATCCGCCTGACCGCGCGCGAGTTTGGCGAGCGTGTTCGCGGTGCATGGCGCGATGACGAGCAGGTCGGCGGTGTGACCCAAGCCGACGTGGAGCACATGCGCTTCGTCGCCCCATAGATCAGCATCGGCGTAGGCGCGACGACCGGTGACCGATTGAAACGTGAGCGGCGCAATAAATTTTTGCGCGGCTTCGGTGAGGATCACATCCACCTGCGCGCCGGCTTGGGCGAGTTTGGATGCGAGGTCGGCGGCTTTATAGGCGGCGATGGAGCCGGTGACGCCGAGAAGGATACGTTTGTTGGAAAAGACAGACATCATCAAGATTATACATCCACGAAAAAAGCGACGCGGGGAGGTGCATCGCTTTTATCATGAATTATTCGCAGATGGGGCAAGCCCGCAATGGCTCATGGGTACGGCTATCGCGATTGGTTTTCCGATTCGCTATTTGCTGAATGTGCCGACCAGTTCGCCTTGCGCCAGGATATGACCTTCCATCGCTTTGAGCAGTTCGCCTTTGTTTGCGCCGGGGAGCAAGCCCAGCATTTCGTCGAGCGCATAGAGCTTGAAGAAGTAACGATGCGTTCCGCCTGGCGGGCATGGTCCTCCGTAGCCGATATCGCCCCACGAATTTTTACCGGTAAATGGATTCCCCTGTCCTTCGGGAACATTCTTGCCAGTGATCGCCAGGTCTTCGGGCAAACCGCGCGCATCGGCGGGAATATTGTATAACACCCAATGTACCCAGCCGCCGGGCGCGTCGGGGTCGTCCATGAGGAGCGCGAAGGATTGCGCGCCAGCGGGCGGTTCGCTCCACGCGAGGGCGGGTGAAATATCTCTGCCGTTGCACGAATATTTCACCGGGATGGAGCCGCCATTGGCGAACGCGTCGCTGGTGAGTGTGAGTTGGTTCGGCACAACAGCCTCCGTTGCCGCCGCCGGAGATGAGCAGGCGGCAGTCAAAATAATCATCGTAAAAAATAGCGGGTAATTTCGCATGATGACAAGTATATCCTCTGTGTCGTCCGTTTTTAAAATCCACCCCTATTTCGCCGACTTTGCTTTACAACTTTTTGATGAAGTGAACCAGGCGTCCCACTTCGTAGTAGCCGGTCTTGTAGTGCGCTTGAATACTGACTTCGTTCTCCAGCCAGGTATCAGACCCCATTTCGGCGCACCCATTTTCGCGCGCCCAATCCTCGGCAGTGCGGATCATCTCGCGCCCCAGTTTTTGTCCGCGGATGTTCTCATCTACGAACCACGCTTCGATATATCCCACCGGGCTGGTCTCGCATCCCTCTGCCACGTCGCGCAGGCGGGCTTCCACGAAGGCAACCAGCCCTCCGTCGGCGCGCGAGGCGACAAAGACCGCGCGTTGCTTGTCCTCCAGAATTTCGTCCAAGTCCCAATCTAAATATTCGATGGGGGCTTCGGGCCACAGCAGTTGCCGCATTCTCAGCCATTCGGGTTTATCGGCCGCGGTCGCGCGGCGAATCTCGTAAGTCACAGGCTCACCATAGGGTTAATCGATGCGAGTCAGATTATAGTCAATATCCAACGTCTGGCAATGATTTGCCCCGCAAAAGCCTGACCACAACCGCAGATTCGTCTTCAAGCCGGTGATCGTATACCCAAGTTTTCACCGCTGGGGCGCGGAGTATTTCATTTTTTGGCTCTACCGTAATTAACGGGAAAGCCCAAAAACCTTAGCCACGGATTTCACAAAGTCACACGGATTGTTTAAAAAATCGTGAAAATCCGTGTAAATTCGCGGCAAAGAATGTTCCTGCGAATCGTCATCCCGTCAGAAATGGGAGAGCCGAAAATGTTTTTCGCCGCGCAAACCCATCACGCGCAATGCGGCTGTGACGGTTCGTTCTACCGGAGAGAGCATTGAGCGAATGAAAAGTATTCGAGTGTGTTCCCAAATGCGCTTCGAGAACAACCTCGCAAAGGCTCCCAGGATCGTGATATAGTCTGCTGGCAGGGTTGGTATGAACTACCTCTTGGTCGAGTGTTTGCGTTAGGTTACCCTGCTTTTTTGTTAATCTCCAAATGGATAAAGTCCAGCTTAGCGGTTAAATTCTTTCGCAGCCTCATGATATAACTCAAACCGATGTCCGTCTTCAACCCAACCCAAAAACCCGAAGTGAGATTTCAGCCAGAGGTGTGGCGCAGTTTTCAGCGCGGCATTCATAAAATTGTGGACGCGGTTGCGCCCACGCTGGGACCGCGCCCGCGTTATGTGGCGATCCAACCCACGCACCGCGCCGACCCGCCCGAACTGCTCGATGACGCGGGGCAGATCGCGCGGCGCATCATCCAAATCGCCGACCGCGATGAAGATGTCGGCGCGATGTTTACGCGGCAGATGTTGTGGCGTCTGCGCGAAGAGGTGGGCGACGGCGCGGCAACGGCGGCAGTGTTGTTCAAAGCCGTGTACAATGAAGCGCTCAAATACATCGTGGCAGGCGGCGGCGCGATGCGCGTCCGCGTGGGATTGGAGCAGGCGCTCGATGTGGCGTTGACCGCGCTCGATAAGCAGGTTCAGCGGCTCGACGAAAAAAACGACCTCAAACAATTTGCGCGTTCGCTCTGCCCCGATGAATCCGTCGCCGATCTGCTTGGCGAAATCTTCAACCTCATCGGCGCGGATGGACATTTAATCACGCAACTTGGGCGCGGCTTTGCCAGCGAACGCGAATACGTCGAAGGTCACTTGTGGGGCGGGGGTCTGCTCGCGCGCAATCTCATGCTCGAGCCTCAGCGGCAGCGTTCGCGCCTGGAAAACGCCGCCCTCCTCATCACCGATTTGGAAATTGAATCCGCCAGTCAACTCACACCTGCTTTGCGCGTTGCGCTGGAAAACGGCGAAAAAAATCTCGTCATCGTGGCGCGTAAACTTTCAGAGGAAGCCGCCGCCCTGCTGGTAAAAATCAACCGCGACTCGGATCAAATGCGCGTCACTGCCGTCAAAACGCCAGGCACAGGCACAACGGATCAATCTGCCGCGCTTGAAGATTTATCCGCGTTGGCGGGCGGGCGCGTCATCCTTCAGGTGGAGGGGCAAATGCTGGAGACCGTCAGCGCCGAGTCATTTGGTCGCGCGCGCCGCGCCTGGGCGGATATGGAACGTGTTGTCATCGTCAACGGCAAAGGCGAGCCGCGCGCGCTTCGCGGTCACATTCAATCCATTCGCCACGCCATTCAACACGCCGACACGCCCGAACAACGCAACAAACTGCGCGAACGCATCGGGCGTTTGCAGGGCGGCGCGGCAATCCTTTCGATTGGCGGCGCAACCGAAACCGAGATGAAAACGCGCCGCGATTCCGCCGAACGCGCCGCGTTGATTTTGCGAAGCGCATTACGTGAAGGCGTCGTCAACGGCGGCGGAATTTCTCTGCTCGATTGCCGCCCCGCGTTGGAATCTGTTTCACACACGATTTTGGATGAAGACCAACGGGCGGGATTCCGCGCCTTGACAAAGGCGCTGGACGCCCCCGCCCGCCTCATTCTCACGAACAGCGGGTTCGACCCATCCGGCTTTTTGACTCATCTGGGGCAGGGTCGCGGCGTCGACGCGCGCGCAGGTCAACTGGTAGAGATGCGCTCTGCTGGCATTGTGGATCCTGCCGCATCCGCGCGCGGCGCGTTGATCAGCGCGGTCCGCGGCGCGGCGCTGGCATTGACGGTGGATGTGGTCGTCCACAAGCGCAACCCGCAGGCTTCGGTGAATCCGTAGGCGCGAGTAGCGCAAAATTAATTTTGCGGCGTTCATTCATACGGCTCTCCCGTTTCTGACGGGATTACGACTCGCAGGAAGATTCTTTGCCACGAATTTACACGGATGTTCACGAATGTTTTAAACAATCCGTGTGAATTTGTGAAATCCGCGGCTAAGGTTTTTGGGCTTTCCTGTTAATAACGGTAGAGCCATTCATACTCAGTAGATCGCGGAAACAGGTTCTTGACGCAGTTGCGCTGCGTCAAGTCAGGCGACACGATGCGCCAAGTCAATCGAACTGTCGCCCGAACTTGCATGAAGTACTGATGTTCAAACGCAATCCTCGGCGGCGGGGATGCCCTGAGCAAAATTGCAAAATGAATTTTGCGACATAAGAAAAGGCAGGACGATGAATTTGGAACAAGATACATTGCTCGCGTTGGCAGAATCGCCAAACTTCAAAAAGGACAAACTCGCCTTCGCGGGAAGGCGTTCGGGTTTGTATCGCTCGCGCGATGCGGGTAAAACATGGGAGGCGGTCAACATCATCAAAGGCGAATCGCTTTCGGTGACGTCGCTGGCGTTTACCCGCGATGGTTTAATGTTCGCCGCGCTCCCTGGCGGAGTCGCCTATTCAAACGATGCGGGCGCTTCGTGGAATTGGACTCAACTCGCCGCGCCGAGTCCGTATGTCACTGCGCTGTGTGTTTCGCCGAACTTTGACAAAGACAAAACCCTATTCGCCGCAACCCTGGAAGACGGGGTCTTTCGTTCTGTGAACGGCGGCAGAACGTGGGAAGGTTGGAACTTTGGATTGCTCGATAAACAGGTCTTATGCCTTGCCATGAATCATGACACTGTTTTTGCGGGCGCAAGCATAGGCTTGTTCCGCAGTGATAACAGCGGACGCTCCTGGAAGGAAATCTCCCTGCCAGTGGATGATACTGTTTTGAGTTTGGGGCTGTTAGAGGCGGGTCTATTTGTCGGCACAGAGTCGAGCGGTTTGTTCGTTTCGGCTGACGACGGGGAATCATGGGAGACGATAAAAGCCATAGCGACAGAAATGCCGATTAATGCGATTCGGATTTCGGCGGGGAAAGAAGCGTCTATCCGCGTGGCGGCGGGGAATACCCTGTTGGAATCCATTGATGTGGGGAAAACGTGGCGTGAAATTCAAGTTCCCGACAGGGACGAACCGATCATGTTCATAGGTCGGTGATGGCTGGGTAAGGCGGACGCCTAACTCCGCGCAATTCAATCATTCCCTGTCTGCTATAATTTTCGCCATGATATTGGTCACCGGCGCGACGGGCTTCATCGGTCGCGCGCTTGTGCGGCACCTCTCAGAAACGGGACAGGAAGTCCGCGTGTTGTTGCGACCTTCGCCGAAATCGCCGCGACTGCCCAAGGGCGTGCCGGTCGAGGTCTCGGTAGTCAGCCTCAATGACGAGAGAGGCGTGCGCGCGGCGTTGCGCGGCGTCCATCAGGTGTTCCATCTTGCCAGCGCGTCGGGTTATGGCCGCCATGGGAATTTGTTCAACACCGATATGGAAGGGACGCGCATCCTTGCCCAAGCCGCGCAAGACGCGGGCATCCAACGCCTGATCTTTCTCAGCCACGTGGGCGCCGACCGCATGTCGGCGTTCCCGGTTCACAAGGCGAAGGGAATCGCCGAAGAGCACATCCGCAAAAGCGGCGTGCCGCACACCATCATCCGCTCGACGATCGTGTTTGGTCCCGAAGATAACTTTACCAATAATATCGCCGCAATTCTTCGCGCTGTTCCGTTTATCTTCCCAACCCCCGGCGATGGCAAAGTTCTGCTCCAGCCGCTTTGGGTGGAAGACCTCGTAACTGCCTTGTTATGGGCGCTTCAGAATCCCGAGATGGTGAATGAAACCTACGAGATCGGCGGCGGCGAATATTTTACCTTGCGGCAGATCGTTGAAACGATCATGAACACCTCGAACACACGGCGCGCCTTCCTTCCGTTATCCATCCCGTTCATGCGAGGACTGTTCGTCACCCTCGACCCGATGATCCCCAGCGCGAATATTTCCACGTACTGGCTCGATTACATCGCCGTCAACCGCACCTGCCCGGTGGAAAACCTCTCGCGCAACTTCGGCTTGATGCCAGCCCGTTTTGGCTACCGGCTCGATTACCTTACGCGCAAGCCGTTCCTGCAACGGCTTCAAGAAGCGCTTCGTTTTTCGCGTTGATCCTCTTTCACCGCGGAGGACACAGATTGACACGAAATTTTCTTATCATGGTTTTCTCTACCATACATGAAAGATTTTTACCGCAAAGCGCGCTAAGGTCGCCAAGTTAAGAAGGTTTTCTTTGCGTTCTTTGCGGGCGCCGCATGGCGTCATGGCGGCGCTTAGCGGCGCACATGTACGGTAGAGAGTCATGGTTAAGACTTTGTAATGGATTACCTAACACGTTCAAAATCGGGACGCTGATTCGCGCTGAAAACGCAGATTTGTCTTTCTTTTAGATCAGCGAAATCGGCTTTGTCTGCGCCCCCAAAACCATTGTGTAAGGTAATCAGACGATGTGATGAAGATTTCGCATATGCCTGCGCCCACCATCAAAATCCTTGAAACTCCCGAAGAAATGACCGCCGTCGAAGAACTGCAACGCCAGGTATGGCATGGCAGTGAAACCGACGTGGTGCCCGCGCATGTCTTCATCGCCGCAGTTCACAACGGCGGCATCGTGACAGGCGCGTACATCGATGAGCAACTCATTGGCTTTGTCTTTGGATTTCCCGGTATCGAAAAAACGCCGGATGGCCCGCGCCCCAAACATTGCTCGCACATGTTGGGCATCCATCCCGATCACCGCGATGGCGGCATTGGCTTCGCGCTTAAACGCGCCCAATGGCAGATCGTCCGCCACCAGGGGCTCGACCACATCACCTGGACGTACGACCCGCTTCTCAGCCGCAACGCCCGCCTCAACATCGCCAAACTCGGCGCGGTCTGCAATACCTATCGCCGCGCGGAATACGGCGACATGCGCGACGGGTTGAACGCCGGGCTTCCCTCCGACCGTTTTCAGGTGGATTGGTGGATCAACACCCGCCGCGTCGAACGGAGGTTGGGCAAGCGCGTCCGCCAACCGTTGACCCTCGACCATTTTGCGCAGGCGGAACTGCAACCCCTCTATGCGCCTCTCGCCTCGACGGGGGACCTGCCTCGCCCACCCGAACATTTCTCGCCCCTTGAAGGAAAGCTCGTTCTCGCCGAAATCCCATCCGATTTCAACGCGCTCAAAGAAAAAGATTTCGCCCTCGCCCGCGATTGGCGATTTTTCACGCGCGAAGTCTTCGAGACCGCATTCAGCGCCGGCTACATCGTCACCGACTTTGTGTTCGATCACGGCAGAAGCTTTTACGTCCTCTCGAACGGAGAAACCACATTGCAATAGACCTCTTGCGAAAGTCATTTTCGCCACACACCTGCCCTGGCGGACGGCGCCAGGAGAGACCACAGGGAAAAAGAGCGCCTCTCAAAGGTCTCAGTCTAAGCTAGCGATACTTATGCAAGAGATCAAATAAAAACAAATCGTTCCTGACGCAATTGCGCCGCGTCAAGACAAGCGGCGCGATTTGCCAGACCAATCGAACCGTCGCCCTAAAACAGTAACCATTGCGAGGGGAAATACGTCATAACTGCATGACCAATGCGCGAAACGATATCCTCAATTGGTGGGCGGTAGAGGCGATGATCGCCTCGTATAACCATGTCTATCAGGTGGTGTATGGCACGCGCTACGAAGAGGCGGGTCCCATCGGCGTATCCCTGTACAACGACGCGCCGATCGCCTCCTTCCATTATGAATTCCTTGCCCTGAGCGCGGATATTCACAAGGTGACCGATGCCGTTCGGGCGTATCCGATCCCCGAGGGGAAAAAGCACATCGTAAATATTTTTCATACAAGCCCCAGCGATCTCAGCCTGAAAGAACATTTTTCAACGCTGGGGTACGAGTTCGCGCGCGCCGCCCCCATTGTGGGCTACGACCTGCCCTTGCAGGTAAGCACCATCCCGCTCAACATCCACAAAGCAATATCCATACAACAGACCGAAGCCGCCAATAATAGCCTGACGACTGAGGGAGAACGCATTCACGTGCAAACCCTGCGCGATACGCGCATCCACAACTTCTTTATCAAGGAAGGCGGGTTGGCAGTGGGATGGGTGCAACTCGTAACGAAATATCGCGGCGTGGGCTACATCAACCAACTGTACGTATTGGAGGAATATCGCCAGCGCAGGCTTGCCACCGCGCTTGTCCATGCCGCCCATTCGGAGGCGATCAGGTTGGGCGTGAAGAAAATGGTCGCCATCCCGTCGGATATGTCGTTGCACCTCTTCCGCCGCATGGGGTATCGGCCGTTGTTGTTTTTCTCCGTGTTCCGCCCGAAGCCGTTCAGAAAAACATGGCTGTACGATCAGCCGGGCGTATCCCACCCTCCACCGTAATCAAAGACGCCGCGCATTCGCGCGGCGTCTTTGATTGTTGGATGTTCTTCAATTGTAGGAGAAGAGTTGAAGAAGGAAAAACTTTGGGAGAGTTTACCTCCGGTAGGAAGGATTTTCATTGCCTCCCGCTTGCGCCGTCATACCAATGGGGTGATAGGTAGGCTCGTTATAGAGCGGTTGCGAGTAGTTCGCAGGGGCGGGTTTGGGCGCGGAACGCGGGAAGGTTGAATTGGAAGCCCGAGCAGGCTCACTGGAGGGACGGTACGCGGGTCGGTTATTGAAACTCTGGCGGGCAGAGGGGTTGTCATCTAGCGAGAAGAGTCGTTCGCCGGCAATCGAGAAGGTGTTGATCAACAGCACGCGGATCATGAGCACCATCCCTGCCACGAGCGCCGGCACTACTTTTGTCATTGTTGCCTGCCCAAGCAGAGCGCCGCCTTGGGCATTGTGCTGGAGAATGGCAAGCGACACTCCCCACCAGGTGAGCGTTGCATTGAACGCCGCGGCGAGTAACCAGGCGCCAAGCAAATACCAGACTTCGGCGGGTTCGTCTCGACCCTTTTCGGGGGTGAAGATGCGGGCAATGCCGGCAAAGTCGATGCCGCAGAAAGCGAGCGCCAGGATGGTCGCCCATTTGAACGGACCAAACGCCAGATCGCCCAGGATATCGCGCAGGGCGAACGCCGTGCTGGAGAAGTTGAAGATTTCAAACCCCAGCAGGGCGCTGAGGATGATCCCCCCAAAGATCAACCCGCGCTTGTGGGCGGCATTCTGAATGAGGGGAAGTAGTTTGAAAGACAAAGAACGGTTCATGGGAGTCTCCTGTGGGTTTAACCACAACACAAAGGGGGAACGATCAACGCCCACAGTTTAGAACACTTGTTCTATTTTGTCAAGGTTTGATTATTTGAAAATATTCATCATCACCGCCCCACCAGGAATCACATCGTCTTCGCGCGTTCCGCCATTTGCGTTCGCAGGTGACTCGTGTCTTTCTCAATGGTGAACAAGGCGCCAAGATAGAACAGGAAACAGATCACCCATGCGGTGACGCAGATGATCATGATGGAAAACGTTTTGTCTCCGGTGGCGAGGATCAACACGCCGGTGAGCGCTGGCGCGGTGACCGCTCCGCTGTTCTCGATGAAGTATTCGATGGCTTGCGCCGTCGAGCGGACTTCGGGGACCGTCACGTCGTAGACGGTGGCGACCACGTTCGGGGACGAAAGAGGCATAAAAATGGCAGTCAGGCACATGAGGAGAAAGAAGCGGTTCGGTTGATCCAGCGGCGTGGTCATGGCAAAGTAGAGGAAGATCGCGCCGAGCAAAACTCCCGCGCTGGAGACAAGGATACGTCCCTTTTTTGTTCGTTGGAAAAAGAAATCACCGAGAAACCCGCCGACGATATACCCCGCCGCGAGAATCAAAATGACGGGCGCCATCGTGGCAATGATCCTGTTGGAATCGTAGCCGCGCTCGGTTTCAAGATATCCGAAGAAAAAGAAGATGATCACCTGAATCGGAAACACGCCCGCGAAGCCTTGTAAAAAGATGAACCACATCGTGCGCTTTTGGAAGATCTGCTTCGCCTCTGCCCATGAAAAACGGAAGGTTGCCATTTCGGGAACATTCTCGAATTCGGGTTCGGCTTTGCCGCGCGGCATTTCCTTCACGCCAAAGTAAATGAAGAGGGCGATCACAATTCCCAAACCACCCGTGATGTAAAAGACCGAGCGCCAGCCGCCGATGAGCGGCGCGACCATTTGTCCGAGGATCAAGCCCATCAAAAACCCAAGGGGTTGCGCCACTTGCAAAATCCCATACACTTTACTGCGCAAGTTCGGACCGAAATAATCGGCGATGAGCGTGTAAATGCCGGGGTACGATGAATCGTCAATGCCTGTGGAAGCGCGCGTAATTAAAAATCCCGTGTACGTGCGGACGACCGCGTTCAGCCAGGTCGTCGCGCCCCAAATGAACGACGCCAACGCGAGCAGTTTGGAACGCGCGTAACGGTCGTATAAATAGCCCCACAGCGGATACAACACCGTCGCCACCGCCAACGCGCCCGAATTCACCAAGCCCCATTGGAAATCATTGATGCCGAACGTTTCGCTGATCTGCACTTGCAGAGAGCCGATCATCAACTTGTCAGTCTGATGCAATAGCATAAAAAAGAAAAAGATCCCGACGACGAACCAGCGGTAGTTGGGGTTCTTTGGCGACAAGGTTCACCTCTCTCAATTTACGATTTCAGATTTACGATTTACGATTGGCGATTTTAGATTTGATCTTCCGAGATAATTTCCTGCGCGAGTTTTTTTAATTCGTCCGCGTCGTTCACCTTCGCCGAATCTAAATATTGCCCAAGCAGTTCGAGCGGGCTCATACTGCTGACCACCTGCCCCTCAGGGATACGAACACGCGCCTCGATCTTCGGTTTCTTCACGAGATGGAACTCGAACGCATCCGCCGCAAATTTTCGCAACGCCGCTTCGTCGATCAACGCATCCCATTCGCGCGGATATTCGACGATCAACTTGACAATTGCCTCGGACATATCTCTCGGCAACTGGGATTTCAATACCTCGGTCACGTTCTCATCGGACGTGAGGCTGGTTCGCCTTTCGATAAAGCGGCGCGTCCCTTCGATCTTTTTCCACTCCACGTTCGTCTTTCCCCGCTCCACCTCGGCGATGATGTAAAACTTATCGTCCTTCGCCTCGCCGAAATCAATCCGCTCGATAGAGCCTGGATAAACGACGGGCGGATGATTCCCTTCGTTCACATCCTGCGGTTTGTGGATGTGTCCCATCGCGACATAATCGAGGCGCGGGTCTTTCACCAACGAAGTTGGCAGAACCAAATCGCTTCCCAACATTACCATACGTTCCATGCCAAACGTCGCGCCTTCGACGGAGGCATGGGCGGTGAGAATGAGAGGCAGTGTCTTGTCTGCTTCTTTTATGTATTCTTCGATGAGATCAGAAATTCTAGATTCGAGGCTGGAAAAAATCTCACTCGTGTCCGCCGCGCTCATTTCGAGATTCGCCATCAAGCCTGAGCGTGTGACCCACGGCATGGCAATGACTTGCGCAGGCACATCCCACAGATCGCTGGGCGACAAAAACTGCGGCTTGTCCAACACTTTGATGAACGGCACGTGCAACGTGTCGAACTCTTGAATCGCGTGCGCGCGTCCAATGGCTGGAGAAAGATCGTGATTGCCAACCAGAAGCAAGGTCGGGATTTTCGCTTGCGAGAGTCGCACGATGCGCTTGCCCCACTCGCGTTGAAATGTCGGCGCGGGAGAACGGTCTTTGTAGGCGTCTCCCGCGAAGATGACCAAGTCCACCCGTTGAGAGATCGCCGCGTCCACGATGGTATCCAGCGACTTGAGGAAATCCAGCACACGGAAGGGCAATCCCGTTTCGGGGTCATGGCGTCCGTAGTTAGCCATGTCAATATGCGCGTCGGCGAAGTGGAGGAGTTTCATTTCATGTTTACTCTGGTGGTTGAGTAGGGTTGAGCGTTCGTTGCGAAGCCCGTATCGAAACCACCGATAACCTTCAAACAGTATGTTTCATGCTGGCTGGTGGTTTCGATACGTCCCGCGACGAGCATCGCGGGACAACTCAACCACCGAGGTAACTTCTTATGGCTGAACCCCTAAGTCCTGCAACGCCTGAATCGCCGGACCCCACTTGGGATGCAGTCTCAGCGCTTCGCGATAATCGGCGATGGCACCGGGCGTGTCGCCGATCATATACTTGGCTCGCCCGCGCCAATAGATGCTTTCTTCCAATGTCGGCTTGGAAATGGTGTCGATCAATGTGACGTTGGCAAGATCGATCACATCTTGGTATCGCCCGGTATAGAAATACGCCTTGTAGGGACCCGTTTGATACCACATCATGCGGTACGGACGCTGTTTGTCGTCTTTGCCTAATTCGTTGTAAATTGCAAACGCCTGATCGAAAGCCGCCGCCGCGTCGGCATACTCGAACAATTCCACATGGCTCGTCCCTTTGGCGAACCACGCGAAGTATTGGTCAATGCCTTCGGAATCGGCAATGCGCTCTTCGGCAATTTCCCGGGCGCGGTTCGATGCCCAGGTATCATCGGCATACGGACCCAACACTTGTAACAATTCGGCTTCGCGTTCAGGCGCATACACCACGATAAAAATATTATCGAACGACAGCCATGCTTCGCTTGACGTGAACTCTTCATAAGAGATTCGAAAGTTGGGACCGTCATTCCACGTGTCTTGAACGGTCAACTCGCCTTTGGCGTCGTCATAGCCTGTGACGAATTGATAATGCCCAAGCCAGGCAATCTTGCCCGTGTAATCTTTTTCGTAATAGCCTTTTTCCGCGATGAACGGAAAACCCGCCGCGAGCAATCGCTTCGCCACATCAATATCGCCGCCGAGACGAGACAACGCGCGATATTCGGTCTCATCGTTGACGAAGCCCACCAACTCGTACGGCATCACGTTGACGTCACTGCGTCCCTGTTGGATAAAGTCGAGTTTGGGATCCTGAATCCCCGGCTTGATGACGCGGGCGATGTCGTCGCGGTTGCCGCCCCAGCCGACGAAGTCCAACGCCATCGTGAGATTGGCGGGACCGCAATAATTCCAGCGGTTGCGTTGGTCCACATATTTGAACCCGGTCAACGAAACGGAAGCAGGCAGAGGCGTGGAAGTGACCGTCGGCGTCAGCGTTGGACCCGGCTTGGGAGTCGAAGTCGCATCGAGCGTTTGAGTCGCGACGCGGGTTTGCATCAACTCTGTGGCGGCGCTATCAACCGGCGATTGTTGCTGCGGTTGGAAGGTGGCTTCGTCGGGCGGGTTGATGAGGTATTTGATGCTGGAGACCCAACCGTCAATGCGCGGCATGGCGCGTGAATAGACGGGCGGGAGAAAAAAGATGATGATGCCGAGGGCGATCAGAATCGGCGCGATCCACTTGCGGTTAAAACGTTTTTGCATGGGAAGATTATATAACAAAAAGACCCGTGAGGTTTTGTAAACCTCACGGGTCTAATTTCTTTATTACTCTTTCACTTCACCGTCGATCACATCGCCATCGGTCGGCGGGACAGACGGTCCGCCCGCCGCTTCAGGTTGCGGCTGACCTTGGGCATAGAGTTGCTGGCTCAGCGCGTGGAAGGTTTGCTCCACTTTTTCAGAGGCTTGCTTGATGCGGTTGATGTCGTCGCTCTGCGCGGCAGATTTGAGTTCATCGATCTTGCCGTTTATATCCTGCGCGTCTGCGCCTGAGACTTTATCGCCGAGGTCGCGCAAAGCTTTTTCAGTTTGATACACGAGGTTGTCTGCCGTGTTCTTGGCATCGATCAACTCGCGGCGTTTGCGGTCGTCCGCTTCGTGCGAGCGCGCTTCGTTCACCATGCGGTCAATGTCGCTCTTGTTCAAATTCGTCGAAGCGGTGATCGTGACTTTCTGCTCTTTGCCGGTAGCTTTGTCTTTGGCGGTCACATTCAAGATGCCGTTCGCGTCGATGTCGAACGTCACTTCCACTTGCGGAATGCCGCGCGGCGCGGGCGGGATGCCGTCGAGTCGGAATCGCCCAAGCGACATATTATCGCCAGCCATCGGGCGTTCGCCTTGCAACACGTGGATGTCCACTGCGGTTTGATTATCTGCCGCCGTCGAATACGTTTCCGTTTTGCGGACAGGGATGGTTGTGTTGCGTTCGATCATCTTGGTCATCACACTGCCCATCGTTTCGACGCCCAAGGAGAGCGGGGTCACGTCGAGCAGGAGGATATCCTTCACTTCACCGCCGAGCACGCCGCCTTGAATCGCCGCGCCGACTGCGACCACTTCATCGGGGTTCACGCCTTTGTTCGGCTCTTTGCCGTTCGTCAGTTTGCGGACCAGGTCATGCACCATCGGCATACGCGATGAGCCGCCGACGAGAACAACTTCATTTAATTTGCCCGCGTCAATGCCGGCGTCTTTCAACGCGGCTTCGAACGGTTTGCGGCAACGGTTGAGCAAGTCTTCGGTCATCTGCTCGAATTTTGCGCGCGAAAGTTTCAACTGCAAGTGTTTCGGACCGGAAGCGTCTGCTGTGATGTACGGCAGATTAAGTTCTGTCTCCATCACCGTGGAAAGTTCGATCTTCGCTTTCTCCGCGGCTTCACGCAGACGTTGCAACGCGGGGCGGTCGTTGCGCAAGTCAATGCCTTGTTCGCGCTTGAATTCATCCGCCGCCCAGTTGACGATCTTTTGATCCCAGTCGTCGCCGCCGAGGTGAGTGTCGCCGTTCGTGGCTTTCACTTCGATCACGCCTTCGCCGACTTCCAGCACCGACACGTCGAATGTGCCGCCGCCGAGGTCGAAGACGAGAATCGTTTCATCTTTCTTTTTATCGAGTCCATACGCAAGCGCGGATGCAGTCGGTTCGTTGATGATACGCATCACTTCGAGACCGGCAATCTTGCCCGCGTCTTTCGTGGCTTGTCGTTGGCTGTCGTTGAAATACGCGGGGACAGTGATGACCGCCTGCGTGACGGGCGATCCCAAATACGCTTCGGCATCCGACTTCAACTTGCCCAGGATCATCGCCGAAATTTCCTGCGGGGAATATTCGCGGTTCGTGATCGGGATTTTCACGCGCACGTCGCCCGTCGGGCCTTTTACCACTTCATATGGGACCATCTTGCGTTCCGATTCAACTTCATCGAAGTGACGTCCGATGAAACGCTTGATGGAGTAGATCGTGTTTTCAGGGTTGATGACCGCCTGCCGCTTCGCCGTCTGACCGACGAGTCGCTCGGCGTTTTTATTAAATGCCACAACTGACGGCGCGAGCCGCCCGCCCTCGGCGGTTGAGATCACGGTTGGCGAGCCGCCTTCCATGACCGAAACGACAGAGTTGGTTGTGCCTAAGTCAATGCCAATGATTTTGCTCATGTGTGTCTCCTTACAAGGTCTGCGAGTGACAGTCCTCTTTGAATGAACTGTCGCCACTTAATTTCAATGTCCCCATCTTAATCGTCTTGCGCAAGAAAACTATTAACGCAATGTAGAAATTTAGTCTGACGATCGCGTAAGGACTTTGAGAATCTCGAGCGCTTCCTGCTTGCCGCCGTATCCATTCTCGCCGCCAGGCCCGACGCATGAAGGACAGCCATCCGCGCAGGCGCACGCGCCGACCAATTCCAATGCGCGGGCGAGGAGTTGATCGTGAAGTTCGAACAATTTCTGGCTGAAACCGATCCCCGCCGGGATGGAGTCATATAACACGATGGCGGGCATGCCGAAGATTTTATTTTCAACAGGCTCGATGTGCGTTCCCAGATCTGCCGAGTCGCACATCAAAAATAACGGCGCGAGATTCGCCAGCACATAGGCAAGCCCCGCCAGCCCGCTTCTCATGCGCACGTTCTGCTCTACTTTATGATGGCAGGATGGGCACAGCGTTGTGAGATTCTCCACACGATTTGCTTCTTCGCGCGATGCGAACGCGCGGAAAGGGACTTTGTGATGCACATCATGTTGGCGGCTCGACTCCACCGCGCCGCATACCTGACAGGTGAACTTGTCTCGCCCGCGGACGCGTTCTCGAATCTTGTCCCAGCCGGGTCCGTAGTCGTTGGGGTCGTTGGACCAAGCCCCAAGGTCGCGCAGATGCGCGATCGTTTCTTCGGAGAGAGTCAGCCAGTAGCCGGTCGTCTGCAATTCGGAGGGAGGTAAATCCAGCGGTTCCTCGCCAAGATTTTCATGGGTGTGCCAGCGTCGTTTGCGAAAGCCGGTCACTTGCGTGGTGATTTTGAGTTCGCCCCATGATTTTGACGCGCCCACGCCCGCTTCGACAGGCTCAGCGCGGCGCCCGGAATCTTTCACGGGTGGAGGAGGAGATTCCTCCGCGACAGATAACAACTCCACTTCGGTTTGTTGCAACGGCTCGGTGTAGTAATCGCTGACGAACGGTTTGAGGCGCGCGATACGCTCCGCCAGATTCAATTCTTCGACCAGATAGGCTTGCGCTTCGTGCAAGTAGACCGCGCCGGGATGAACCATCCACACCGCGCTTTCGCCGTCAACGATCCCAATGGTCAATGGTCTGTCGTCGATCGTGGTTTGCAAAACAAAACTTTGCGGAGATGCGGATCGCAGGGAAATGTTTGCGGCGGGGTATACGTCTGCCATCCAGAAAAATTTTTCATTCGAGAGATGCGCCTCGCCATTGGAAAGTAGAAAGTGGAGATACTCTTCAATGATTTCTCCGGATAAAGAGCCGAAGCCTTCGCCTTTTGGAAACGGCAGTTCAAACATGGCGCACCGCAAATGTTCCAGCAAGATCAACAGATGATCGGGGTTGATCAACGCTTGCTCAGGCGAGCGCTCGAAGAAATATTCGGGATGATGCGCGAGGAACTGGTCGATGGGGCTGGGAGACGCCACCAGCACACTGACAGCGGATTCCAACCCGCGTCCCGCGCGACCGGCTTGCTGTCTCGCCGAAGCGACAGTGCCCGGATAGCCGACGAGGATCGCCGCGCCCAGCCCGCCGATGTCGATGCCGAGTTCGAGCGCATTGGTAGCAACAACAGTTTTGATCGCGCCGTCGCGGAGTCCTTTTTCGATCTCTCTGCGTTGGCTTGGCAGGTATCCACTGCGATACCCGCGTACCGTCGACCGGGGATTGGGCAGAGACTCGTAGCCAATCAGCGGGGACTCGATGCTTGAGTCTGGGGTGAGTTCGCCTTGTAAATAACTCAGAATGATCTCAACGCTTCGCCTGGAGCGCGCAAACACCACGGTCTGAACATTGCTGTTGATCAATTCCCGCGCGAGCCGCACCCCTTCGAGCAGGGATGATTTCCTTAAGCCCAATGATTCATCCACGAGCGGCGGGTTGTAGAGCAGGAAGTGGCGCGGTCCGCGGGCGGAGCCGTCGTTGTCAATGAGAGTTACCGGTTCCTCGATGAGTTTTTCGGCGAGTTCTTTTGGGTTGCCAATGGTGGCGGATGCCAAAATGAATTTTGGCGCGCTGTTGTAAAACGCGGCGACCCGTTTGAGTCTGCGAATTACATTGGCAACGTGAGAGCCGAAGACGCCGCGATAGGTGTGGGCTTCATCGATTACGACGAATTTGAGGTTTGCGAAAAATTCCAGCCAGTTGGTGTGATGCGGAAGGATGCCGGTGTGAAGCATATCGGGGTTGGTCAACACGATGCGCGCGGTTTTGCGGATGGAGGGGCGGGCGGAGGAGGGGGTGTCGCCGTCGTAGATTGCGGGCGTCAAGTTCCAGGTTTCAAGTTTCAAGTTGGTAAGCGCGGAAAGTTGATCTTGCGCGAGGGCTTTGGTTGGGAAGAGGTATAACGCGCGCGCGTTTGGGTTGGCGAGTAACTCGGAAAAAACCGGCAGGTTGTAGGCGAGCGTTTTGCCCGAGGCGGTGCCGGTGGAGAGGATCATGTTCTGGTTTTGTTGAGTCGCTGTCCATGCTTCGAGTTGATGCGAGTAGAGGGAGTGAATTCCACTGGCGATGAGGGCTTGGGAAAGCGGGGCAGGCAGACCCGTCGGAAAAGGATGCGTTTGCGCGGGACGCGGGGGAAACGTCTGCCAGGCAGAGATGTTGGGGGCGGTGGCTTCGTCGCGTTTCCACGAATCCAGTAGTGAAGTGATGGTCATATCTTCAGACGGGGCTTTCCGGTGGAGTTGGGTTCATATGTAGAATGCGCAATGCCCATCCGCCAATGCCCAGCGGAAACCAGAATGTGACGCCGCGATATGCCAGCGTGACGATGATCGCCTGACTCCAAGGCACGTTAAGGGAGGAGAGCGCGAGCGGCATAATGCCCTCCACGATGCCAATGCCCGCGGGGGTGGGGGAAATGACTAAAAATAAATAGGAGATTGCAAACCCGCCGATGATGGTGCCGGCAGAAAAAGGGATTTGAAAGGCAAGGAAGATCGCCGCCAGCACGCTCATTAACATGGTTTTATTGAGCAGCGCCAATAACATGGGCTTGAGGAATTTCCGATAGTTTTGGGGGAGGGTTTGAAGGTCGGTTGCCAGTTCGCGGGCGTACTCGCGCATTTTTTCTTCGCTGAGGTAATCGCGATGGAGAAACGGGCGGGCGATACGGTTGAGGAAGCGGGCGATACGCGCCAGGGCGTTGCCCAACCGTACCTCCGATTTTGATCCAAGGTAGAAGAGAAATCCGAGCAAGGTTGCGATGGAGAACATGATGCCCGAAGCGGTGAGTTCGGCGGCGTCGAGGTGGTTGCGGCGAAAGAGCACGATCAGTCCCAGCGCAAGCACGCACAGAAAGGCAATGTAATCGAGGAAGATGTATAACATGCTGGCGATCGTCACTTTGCCGGTGGGTTGCCCCCTGCGGTTCGCTTCGCTGATGAAGACCGCCACCGCCCCCATCCCCGCGCTGGGCATCACTGTAGAGATAAAATTCCCCGCCGTAAAAAGAAGCGACAGTCGGTACAGCGTTTCATCCAAGCCGAGGATTCGATATAAGGCTAGGATCGTGGAACCCGCCACCAGTACCCACCCGCTTTCGATGAGCAGGGCGAGCAGGATGAACCAGAGGTTTCCGCGCCGGATGGTTTGGAGGATGCTTTCGATTTCGCCGAAACTGAGGTACACAAACCCCGCGCCTAAAAAGGCAAGCAGGATGACGATGAATTTCCGCATGGTGAAAGATTATACACAAGCAAACAAAAAACATCGGAATACAGCTCCGATGTTTTTTGGCGTGGGGCAATGATGGCTTGATTGTTAATCGTCGCGCCTGCCCATGCCGATGACAAGAAACACGTAGTACAGCAGTTGCATCACGGCGGTGAGCAGACCGGCGACATAGGTGAGCGCGGCGGCGTTCAACACTTGATTCACGCCGCGTTGTTCTTCCTCCGAGCGGATGATGCCCGCTTCAGCCACCAGTCGTTTTGCGCGCGCCGAGGCGTTAAGTTCCACGGGGAGGGTGGCGAGCGCGAAGAGCGCGCCGCCCGCGAAGAAGAAGACTCCGAGCCAGGCCAGTTCGGTGAAGCGGAAGATCAGCCCGGCGAGGATGAGGATCCAGCCGAGGTTCGAGCCGATGTTGACCATCGGGACGAGCGCGGAGCGGAATTTCATGGGGAGGTATCCTTCCGCGTCTTGCATCGCGTGACCGAGTTCATGCGCGGCGACCGCCACCGCCGCAACCGACGGGCTGTTTGCCACGTTCGGCGAAAGGTAGAGGGTTTTATCTTGCGGGTTGTAATGGTCGGTGAGATTGCCGCCCACGCCAAGCACGCGCACGTTCCGCAATCCGTCTGCGCCCGCTTCGCCCACGTACGCCGAACGCGAGATGAGTTGTTGCGCGGCTTGCGCGCCGGTGAGCCCACTGCTTGCGCGAATTTGGCTCCATTTGTTGTAGGCGTGTTTCACATACCAGGAGGCGATGCCCATCAAAAGCATGGATGGGAGCGCGACGCACAATAAATAGGTTGGGTCGAAAAACATTTTATTCTCCTTGTAAGCTTCACAGGTCTCAAAGACCTGTGAGGTCTGACGCCTTTACTTCCCTGCGATCAAATCTAACAACACTTCTACGGCTTTATCCAGTTGCGGATCGCGGTTGTTGGCGGCATCGTCTTCCGTCAATTCTACGATGAAATCAGGGGTTAAGCCTATGCCGTCAATGAGTCGTTCTTTCGGTGTGAGCCATCGGGCGACGGTCACACGCGCCGCGCCGTTTTCGCCCGAGAGCGGAATCCATTGTTGCACCGAGCCTTTGCCGTAGCTGATCACGCCGACGAGTTTCGCGCGTCCGTAATCTCTCAGCGCGCCCGCGAGAATTTCAGAAGCGGAGGCGGAACCTTCATTCACCAGCACAACGATGGGAAGGTCGGTGGCGCGCCCGTTGCCCAGCGCGTTGTAGGTGTCGCGCGTGCCGTCGCCGTATTGCTCATAGAGAATCACGCCTTGGTCGATGAATTCGGAAGCCACTTCAATGGAGGTTTGTAGGTATCCGCCGCCGTTATTGCGCAAGTCGATGATGATGCCCTTCGGGTTTTGAGGGAGGAGTTCTTCCAGCGTTGTGTTGAGTTCGCTGGTGGTCTTATCGCCGAACTGGTTGATGTCGATGTAAGCGATGTCGTTTTCGAGCATCTTGCCGGTCACGCTGGGGATGGTGATCTTGGCGCGGGTGATGATGAATTCCAGGGGTTCTTCCTGACCTTCGCGCGCCACGCTCAAGGTGACGGTTGTGCCCGCGGGACCGATGACTTTCTGACGCGCCTCTTCCGGCGGTGTGCCGGTCATATCCACGCCGTCGATGGCGATGATCAAGTCTCCGGCTTTCAGCCCTGCCGCTTCGGCGGGCGAGCCTTCGATAGGGCTGATGATGGATAGATACTCTCCGGTGGTATCCACGAACGCGCCGATGCCTTCGTATTCACCGGAAAGCGCCGAGGTTTCGGTCTCATACACGACCGGGTCCATGTAAAAGGTCTGCTTGTCGCCGACCGCTTCCATCATGCCGCGGATCGCGCCGCGCATCAGCGCCACATCGTCCAGCGGCTGATCGACGAATTCGCTGTGGACGATATTCCACGCCTCCCAGAATGGGGCGAACAGGGTCTGCATGTCTTCCGGGGTGGCAGAGAGTTGCTCCGGCGCGGCGGTGGGTTGCAGCGGAAACAAGTCGTTGACGATCGGCGGTTGCGAGCCGCCCGGGATGAAAAACCCGACGAGAATCCCCGCCGAGAATACGCCCGCGAGCAGGATCAACCCCACGAACAAGCCGAGTATGATTTTGATGGATTTATTCACGAATGCCTCCGTTTAGTTGCCTATGTAAGAAAGTGTCTGAAACGTCGAAACCTGCAATCTCGTCATATCATTCTGAGTGACGCCTCGCGCCACGAAGAATCTTTGATGCGCCATCAAGACTTCAAACGGGAGCAGAGATTCTTCACTCCCTTCAGTCGTTCCATTAGACTTGAAGTAGTATTGGAGTTGCCAAACAAGGGCTGAACAAGTCTAGAGCCGCTCACGAGGCAAACGCCGAGTCAAACTCAAATTCTGAAGCAGACCCAGCCCTTGTTGTGAACTATGCTTGATCAGTATTCAAGCCTGAAAGGCTAGTAATGGAGAATGCACGTTCACAAGTTGGCAAACCCAATACCCAAGTCCAAAAGAGGTTCAGAATGACAACATTTGTATCCTTTGTAGGTGTCGATATTGCATCCGCTTCTTTCATGGCCAGTGTTGGAACACAGCCTTGGAAAGTCACGGTCAAACCAACGAAATTCGAGAATGACGAAAATGGTTTCGTCTCCTTTCTCGGCTGGTTGCAGGAACACAACCTGAAGACCGAAAGCACCGTGGTGTGTATGGAAGCGACAGGCGTCTATAGTGAAGGCTTGGCATACTTCCTATATGCCAGTGGTTATTCGGTGGCGGTCGAACCGCCGTTGAACATCCAGCGCAAGTTTCCTGTGAACGCTTCCAAAACCGATGAACTGGACTGCCAGTATATCGCCGAGTATGCCTGCCGCTATGCGGACAAACTCTCCTTGTGGAAACCGAGAGCCGAGATTTTGGAGCAAGTCAAGCTACTGTTGACCACGCGCCAGCACTTTTCGGTACAGTTGACGGGACATAAGAACGCCTTGCACGCGATCCACCGCAAGAAGGTCTCGTCTGAACTTGCCAAGCACTCTCACCAGAACATGATCGAGCAGATTACCAAGTCCATCAAAGAGATCGATAAGGAAATCCGTCGTTTGATTGAAAGCGATCCAACCTTCAAACAGACCCTGCTCTTGCTCATGACGGTGCCTGGCATCGGGCTGCAACTCGCCGCTCACTTACTGATCCTCATGCAGGAAACACTCGATCCAAGAAGTTTGGCGGCTTTCATCGGCATCTGCCCGATCAAGCATGAAAGTGGCTCTTCCGTCTACTCGGCTCCAACTTCACGACACTTTGGACCTCCAAAGTTACGCAAACTCCTTTATCTGGCGGCCTGCTCCGTGCGTACGCACAAAAAGCAGTTTCAGCAATACTTTTACCGCAAAGTCGCGGATGGCAAGCACAAAAAACTGGTCCTCAACAACATCCAAAACAAGATCCTCAAGATTGCTTGTGCTGTCGTCCGCTCGCAACAACCCTACCTTCCCAACTATGTTGCTGTCAATCCCCTGGTTTTTCAAAAAACCTTGACGGCTTCATAGTATTCAGAATGACATCCTGTTGTGTTGGGATTACCTCGATATTAGGTACTCCCAAAAAGTAAGGGCAGACACACAGGTCTGCCCCTTAGGGCGATTGCATCTAAATTGAGGTAAAAAAGGGCTATCTTGAAGGAGGTAGCCATGACAAAGAAGCCATTGGAGGCGATCGCCGAGCATTTTAGCAAAGTGAGCGATCCGCGGGTGGATCGAAC
>NZ_DBNHEF010000029.1:0-7019 GCF_057138825.1 Candidatus Defluviilinea gracilis | reverse complement strand
GAGCGCGATCAATGCGTATTTTTGAACTGCGCCTTGAGCCTTAACTGCCAATTCTTCCAGCCGCTTCACAATGGCAGGGCTGGAGTAATTCAC
This sequence comes from Candidatus Defluviilinea gracilis, assembly GCF_057138825.1. Taxonomy (NCBI): domain Bacteria; kingdom Bacillati; phylum Chloroflexota; class Anaerolineae; order Anaerolineales; family Candidatus Villigracilaceae; genus Candidatus Defluviilinea; species Candidatus Defluviilinea gracilis. The sequence continues at coordinate 6,926 of NZ_DBNHEF010000029.1, read as the reverse complement.
GTGCTCCAACATATGCATGGCGTCTAACTGTTTTGTTGTATCGTCGCTGTTGAGATCCCCTAGAATCTTGTCCAAGACTTCCTGCGCTTCATTGTTCGACATAGCAGTTTCCTTTTCCTGCATAATCAAACCCTTGTAAGTGATGATGGTTATGATGGTTTTCGCGCAGTGCGCTGGAGCCGAACGTCCAAGATCGCCTTCAAAACTGCCAAAAACTATCAGGCTTTACAACTCGCCTGACGCAGTGTATCTCTCTTGAAGAACACCGAGGATGATGTGAGAGGGGCGAAGAACCTCCATCACGGCGCATGCGATCTTTGATTCACTTCAACACCACGCCGCTTCTGGCAGGGATGGTGAATTTCAGCCGTTCTTCAATAATAATGTCGTGGGCGATTCCATGCACTGCATGAAGATTCTTCTTTGTGGAAGGATGCGTTTCATGCGTGACGTGAATTTGCTGAGGCGATTCGGATACATTTAACGCCACGATGAAAGTTTTCCCCTCGAACGAACGCGAGTAAGCATACACGCCGTTCGCCGACCAGAGCCGCTTCATGTCGCCGCGCCTGAAGGCGGGATTCTTCGTCCGCAGCGCGATGATCTCCTTAAAGTAGCCCAACAAGTCCTTGTCCCATTTGTGTTCATCCCATGAGAATGACTTTCGGCAAAAGGGATCGTGCTCGCCGTCCAGGCCGATCTCGTCGCCGTAGTAGATGCACGGCGCGCCGGTGATGGTCATCATGAACAGCCACGCGAGTTTGAGCGAGTCTTTGTCGCCGCTTGCAAACGATAAAAAGCGCGGCATGTCGTGACTGTCGAGCAGGTTCAGTTGCGAGCGCGTAATCTCGGGTTTATACAAGCCCATCATGTGGTCAATTCGGTCTGCGAACTCGTGTGCGTCAATGGCGCCCTGAATGTTTTTAAAATTCGACTGCTGGTGCGCCACGCGCAAATCGAGATGCTTGGCGGGGAAAAATGCCGCACACGCGTTCGTTGCGACGTAATTCATCACCGCGTCGAACTGATCGCCCTGTAGCCAACGTTGCGACTCGTGCCAAATCTCGCCGACGATGTACGCCTCGGGGTTTGCGCTCCGCACGCGGCGGCGGAATTCCTGCCAGAACGAATCGTCGTCAATTTCGGCTGGCACATCCAGCCGCCAGCCGTCCGCGCCGAATCGAATCCAATGTTCGGCAACATCAAAAAGAAACTCACGCACATCGGGATTGTTCGTGTTGAGCTTTGGAAGCGCGGGCAAGTTCCACCACGCGCGGTAACCGATGGCGGTGAGACTGTCTTCATGATGCAAAAGTTTCTGCTCATGCGGGCTTGGGTACGCGCCCCAATGTTTTTTCCCTTGCAGGCGTTCTTCATCGAAGAAGAACCAATCCTTGTAGGGCGAGCCTGCTCCGTTCTCGAGCACATGATGAAATTGCCAAAAGCCGCGCGAGGCGTGATTAAACACCCCGTCGAGAATGACGCGGATGTTCTTCTTGTGCGCCGCATCCAGCAGAACGCGCAGGGCGTCATTGCCGCCGAGGAGCGGATCCACGTTGTAGTAGTCGAATGTATGGTAGCGATGATTCGACGCGGATGAAAATATCGGGTTGAGGTAGAGCGCGTTGATTCCCAAGTCCACGAGATAATCGAGTCGTTCCGCAACGCCGTAGAGGTCGCCGCCTTTGAAGCCGTGCGGGGTGGGAGCGGAATCCCACTCTTCAAATCCGATGTCGGGCATGCGCCTGCCGCGCGCGAATCGGTCGGGAAAAATCTGATAAAAGATCGCGTCTTGCACCCATTCTGGTGTGGTCATTCAACCTCGAAAAGCAGATTAGCGCGGTGTCGCCGCGCTAATCGTGATCTGAAAATCTTGCGTGAGAATTTATCGTATTGCCTGCTCGCTTGCCGCATCGAAAATGTGGAAGTTATCCATGTCGAACGCGACTTGCGCCTGTTGACCCACGCGCAATTTCGAGCGTGGATCGACGCGCGCGACGAACGTGTTCTGTCCGCTCATCAGGTAAAGGAAGATCTCGTTACCCATTAACTCGGTTACGTCCACTTTTACATTGACCTTTTCCGAGTCGATATTCGCGGGGACGAAGTCGGCGTCGTGAATGTTCTCAGGGCGGATGCCAAAGACCACCTCTTTGCCCGCGTGGTTTTCGAATGCCTTTGCCTTGGAGGAGGGAATCGCCACAGAGAAATCGCCGGTATCCACCAGTAATGTATCTCCATCTTTGCGCAACTTGCCGCGGAAGAAGTTCATGGCAGGCGAGCCGATGAAGCCAGCCACGAACAAGTTGTTCGGGCGGTCGTACAGATTCTGCGGCGTGTCGAGTTGTTGCAACACGCCTTTGTTGATCACTGCAATACGCGTCGCCATCGTCATGGCTTCGGTTTGATCGTGAGTCACATAAATGAAGGTGGTCTGCAACCGCTGGTGCAGTTTGCTGATCTCAGAGCGCATCTGCACGCGCAATTTCGCGTCGAGGTTCGAGAGCGGCTCATCGAACAGAAAAACTTTCGGTTCGCGCACGATGGCGCGCCCCACCGCCACGCGCTGGCGCTGTCCGCCTGAAAGCTGACGCGGCTTCCGGTCGAGATAATCCGTGATGCCTAAAATCTCAGCCGCTTCGCTCACGCGGCGCTTGATCTCCTCTTTCGGCGTTTTGCGCAGTTTCAAACCGAACGCCATGTTATCGTACACCGAGAGATGCGGGTACAACGCATAGGACTGAAAGACCATGGCAATATCGCGGTCTTTCGGCGCCACATCGTTCACCACGCGGTCGCCAATGCGGATCTCGCCGCTGGAAATTTCCTCCAAGCCAGCCAACGAGCGCAGGGCGGTGGTCTTGCCGCATCCCGAGGGACCTACCAACACAAGGAATTCCTTGTCTTCGATGTGAATATTCAGGTCATTCACAGCGGTTACATCACCATACTTTTTGAACACGTGATCGAACGTTACGCTTGCCATGGGTCTTTCCTCCGTTTCGTGGGAATATAGTGACCGGATTATACACCCGCATTTTTTATTGTTGGAAGGAAGTTCTTCCCGATTTTCACGTGGATAAATACCCGCTTCGCCCCAACGGGTGAGCCTGATTCTGCTCTTCGAGTTTGTCCACCCTTCACGCGTGGCGCGGGAGGCTATCGGCAGTAAGGTGACGGTCACTTGCGAAGTGACCGTCACCTCAACGGTTTACCAACCACACGCCAAACAAAATAATTCCACCGCCGACCAACGATGCAAGCGTGATCGCTTCATTGAGAATGAAGAACGCGACGACCATCGCGATCAACGGTTCGATATACAAAAATACACCGGTGCTTGCAGTGGTTAATGCTTGCAAGGCGTCGTACCATGCGATGTACGCCAGCCCCGAACAAAAGATTCCGAGAAAAGTAATTCCGAGCCAGCCGTTGAAAGTCAACTCAGGGACTTCTACAATCAATCCATTCCCAACAAATAGCGCGGAGGCGAACAGCCAGCCGAACAGCATCATATAGAAAACGAACAGACTTGCCGAGGTGGTTTTCAGTCCGCGCCGCGAGAGGACCGACACGACCGCCCAGTTGACCGCGCTGACGAGGATGAGGATGTCGCCCGGCGCGCCAAATTTCCCAATCGAGATCGAAGCGAGGTTTCCATCCGAAACGACAAGCAGAACGCCGAAGAATGCCAACGCAATGCCGAAAATCTTGACGAGCGATAATCCCTCTTTGAGGATCAGCCAACCGAGAATCGCCATGAAGACCGGAGTCGTCGCCACGATCCACGCGGTGGTGCCAGCCTCGGAAGTTTGCAAGCCGTTCGATTGAAGCCATTGATGAAACGTGATGCCCAAAAAGCCGAGTAGCGCGAAATACCCCCACTCGTTTTTCTTCGGCAGGGAAAATTCTTTTCGCAGGGCAACCGCCGCGCCAAGAACGAGCAGACCCATCCCAAAGCGGAGCCACACAATGGTGATCGGCGAGACATCCTTCAGCGCGACTTTGGTGGCAATGAACGACGCGCCCCAAACCACCGCGGCGAAGGTCGCTTCGAAGTACGGGAGCAAATTCGATTTTGTCATAGCGATTATTGGTTTTGCCAATTCCTTTAATAACTACCCGATACTTTCCTTTTTTGGACGCTGACCGCGAAGCGCGCTGAAAACGCTGATAAAAACTTTTTTCGCCCGTTTTTGAAAAATCCGCGTTTATCAGCGTTTTTCTGCGTCCCATTTTTTAAACTGTCAGGTAGGTAGTTCCTTTACTCTTGCCTCAATTGGCGAGCATACAATTTTAATTCGATATCGTCCGCAGACAGCCTGATCATTTTTTCATGCGCAAAGCCGATTCGCTCGAGCACGCGGATCGAGCCTGAGTTCTTCGGGTCTACAATGGCGACAATGCGTGTCAGCCCGAGCGTCTCTTGGGCAAACTCCACCACTCGTTGCGCCGCATCCACGGCAAAGCCGCGCGACCAGAATTGCGGCAGGAACGCGTACCCGATGTCCACATCCTCCAGCGCCTCGCGTTTAATCAACCCACACATGCCCATTCTTTCGCCGGTCTCTTTCAAAACGACCGCCAGCAAACCGAATCCGTTTGTGGCGTAACTTGCGATTGGTCCGCGTTCCAGATATCCTTCCGCGTCGGCAACACTTCGAACGCCGCGATCCCCGATGTTCTGGATGAATGACGGTTCGTTCAGCAGTTTGAGGATGAATTCGGCATCTGTCACAGCAAACTCTCTCAGGATCAATCTTTCGGTTTCCAGCATCGTCATAGCGTCTTTTCCTTTTTTCTTTCGATGGCTTCCGTGTAGTCGCTGTAACCACCGGTATATTCAGCGATGCGTGAATCTTTCAACTCGAAGATGCGGTTGACGGTTCGATCCAGAAAATAACGGTCATGCGAAATGACGAGGACGGTCCCGTTGAAATCGTTGAGCGCGTTCTCCAACACTTCAGCGGAGGCGATATCGAGATTGTTCGTCGGTTCATCCAGCAACAGGAAGTTGGCTCCCGATAGGACGAGTAACGCCAGCTGAAGCCGACTCCGCTCGCCGCCCGAGAGCGAGCCGACCTTTTGAGTCGCTTGACGATAGGTGAACAGGTAGCGGGTCAGGAAAGAAACGGCGCGTCCCTCGCTCATGTTGCCGCCGAGTCGCACCGCGTCCAGTACGGATTGATCGAAGTCCAGCGTCTCGTGTTCCTGCGCGTAATATCCGACCTTCACGCTGGGCCCGATCTTGATCTCGCCGCTTGTGGGATTCTCTTTTCCGAGGATCAATCGCAGTAACACAGACTTCCCCGCGCCGTTCGCGCCGATCAGCCCCACGCGCTCGCCATGCCGAATGAGGAAGTTGATGTTATCAATCACGCGACTCCCTCTCCCTGTGGGAGAGGGCAGGGGTGAGGGTAGAGTCGCAAGGTGTGGAAAATGTTTACTTACCCCCACAAACTCCAACACCTGATTCGACCCGCGCCAACCATTGAGTTCCAGATCCATTTTGCGGCGTTCGGTCACGGGCTTTTCGATCTTGTCCATCTTGTCGAGCCGCTTCTGCATGGATCGCGCTTTGATTGCCATCTTTTCGTTGTCGTAGACTTTTGCCCACATCGCAAAGCGTTTGATGGCAATTTCCAACCGCCCGATCTCGCGTTGCTGGACTCGAAACAACTCCTCCTGCCGCGCAAGCCGTTCTTCTTTGTCTATGATGTATTCGGTGTAGTTTCCTGCAAAGGTTGTGATCTTTCCGTCTTCGATCTCGGCGATGTGACTCGCCACCGCGTCGAGGATATAGCGGTCATGTGAAATGATGACTACCGCGCCGTCATAGGCATTGATTAGTTTTTCGAGAAACGTTTTGCCCGGCATGTCGAGGTGATTGTCAGGCTCATCGAGGAACAATACAGACGGTTTCGCCAGCAATAGCCGCGCCAGCCCGATCAACTTTTTCTGTCCACCGCTCAACACATGGACGGGCTTCTCGAAATCCGATTCGGGCAAACCAAGTCCGCGCAACATTTCGCGGACGCGAGATTCGTAATTCGCGCCGCCAAGCGACTCGAACTCTTCCAGCAGTTTGTGTTGTTCATCCAACACACGCGCCAATTTTTTCGAGTCGCCATACACTTCTGGCTCGCCCAATTTCGATTCGACTCGCTGCAACTCCGCTTCCACCTCCGCCACGCGCGGATTTCCCTCCAGCGCGAGCGAGATCGCCGTTCGATTCGGTTCGAATTCGGGATGCTGAGGCAGGTAGCCAACGGTCACGCCTTTCGCGCGAATGACCGTCCCGCCTTTTTCGGGCGCGTGCTCGCCGACGATCATTTTCAATAGTGATGACTTCCCCGCGCCGTTCGGTCCGATCAACCCGATCTTCTGGTCGTGTTGAATCTCCCAACCCAAGTCGCGGAAGATGGCGTGAGAGCCGAGGATGAGGGTGGTATTTGAAATTGTGATCGAGATCATGTGTGCTCCAATAATACTTGTTTACTTCGGTGGTCGAGTGGGCGAAGCCCGTATCGAGACCACCACGCCGTAAAATATTTCTTATTACAAAAGTTTGTATACGAACCTGTGGTTTCGGTACGCCCTCCGCTTTCGCTTCGGGCTACTCAACCACCGGGCTTGGATTAAACAAAAACGCCGTGACGCTTGGCGCCACGGCGTAATCAAACGAAGGAAATCCGTTCAGGCAACAGGCGCGATTCGAGGAGGCGGGGTCGTCTCAAATCCGCGCATACCGATGCAGAGGAAAGTATTGCCCAACTTTTCGTATCGCATGGCGCGGATTATTATGGCTTTACCAAAGTAGGTTGACAAAGAGCAAAAAGTAGATCCTTCTCGGTACAATTGCGAGTAGAGACAAGCAAAAAGACCGAGGAGGATCTAAAATGGAGTATAGCACAGGCAAAGTTGAA
>NZ_DBNHEF010000028.1:0-74495 GCF_057138825.1 Candidatus Defluviilinea gracilis | reverse complement strand
ATTCGCTCAAACGCACCGGCATCACCACCGTTGGCGATGTGCTCGACCTGCTCGAAAAAGGCGAGAACGCAGTTATGTCCATCCGGAACTTCGGTGAAAAGAGCCTCGATGAACTGCGCGTCAAGATGCAGGAAAAAGGCTACCTCAAAGACGAGAAGAATTCTGCGGAGTAATTTGCAATGCGACATCAAGTATCCGGTTACCGATTGGGTCGTTCGACAGGCGCGCGTACCGCGCTGCGTCGCAACCTGATCAAACAATTTTTTACGCACGAACGCATCCAGACCACAAAAGCGAAAGCCGCCGCCATTCGCGGCGATGCCGAACGCCTCATCACGCTCGCCCGCAACAGCGCGGACGCGACACCTGATCAGAAGGTCCATGCGCGACGACTCGCCATTTCGAAACTTGGCGATAATCAACTCATCAAACGCTTGTTCGACGAAATTGCGCCGCGCTATGCCACTCGCAACGGCGGGTATACCCGCGTGTTGAAGCTCGGTCCGCGCATGGGCGATTCGGCTGAGATGGTGATTTTGGAATTGGTGGAAGAATAAATCGTAGTAACGACTTCAGTCGTTATTCCGTTCGCTCAGCAGTTCAACTGCTGAACGAACGGAGAATGTAAATGGCACGTTACCAATTGACTCTTGCCTACGACGGCACAGACTTCTTCGGAAGCCAGCGGCAGGCAAAGAAACGAACGGTGCAAGGCGAACTTGAAAAGGCTTTGCGCGGACTCGGATGGTCGGATCGTTCGGCGCTCCTCTCGGGGAGGACGGACACCGGCGTTCATGCGACGGGGCAGGTTGCCGTGTGCGACCTCGACTGGACTCACACGGGTGACGAACTCGTCCGCGCGTTGAACGCCAAACTGCCCGGCGACGTTTCGGTGTGGGACGCGCAGATCGTCCGCGATGATTTTCATCCGCGCTTCGACGCAACCTCGCGGACGTATAGTTATCAGTTGTTTTACGATACGTTGCGCAACCCCATCCGTGAACGGTTTGCGTGGAGAGTGAATCACACGCTCGACGATGAACTGCTGAAGCAAGCCTCGCACGCACTGACCGGCACGCACGATTTTTCATCCTTCGGCTCGCCGACAACCCCCAAAGGGACAACGGTGCGGACGGTGAAGAAAGCGCAATGGCATCGGATCGCAAAGGATCAATGGCGGTTCGAAGTGGAAGCGGATGCCTTTTTATACCGCATGGTGCGGCGGCTGGTCTTCGTGCAGGTCGCTGTGGGGCAGGGAAAGATTCGCCCGGACGCGATCGCCGAAAGTTTGGCGAGGCAGGCTGGGAACCGGAAGCGAAGCGCGCTTCCATCTGGTCTCGCTCCCGCGCATGGGCTGACGCTCATCCACGTGAAATATCCGTAAAGGAAAAATGCGTAGTAACGACTTTAGTCGTTCGATCGAAAGCGCGACTGAAGTCGCCACTACAAAACCTTTTCGTGAAGTATCAAGAGTCAATGAAATAGAAATTATCGAAGATTTTGTGTAGCCCGCGTTCTCTAACGCGGATCGAAATAAAGAAACGGAGAAATCGAACGTGTACAAATCGTACTATCCGAAAGCAAGCGAGATTGAGCGCAATTGGGTGATCGTGGACGCCAATGGGCAGACCCTGGGGCGCATCGCCACGCGCATCGCTCACGCTTTGCTTGGTAAAAACAAACCGACCTTCACGCCCGGCGTGGAGATGGGCGACTTCGTGGTGGTGATCAACGCCGAGCGCGTGACCGTGACCGGCACGAAGACCAAATCGAAGATGACCACGAAGGTCTATCACCGCCACTCGAATTACCCCGGCGGCTACAAGGCGATCAGCCTGCGCGACCAACTGCAACAACATCCCGACCGCGTGTTGCGCGAAGCGGTGTGGGGCATGTTGCCGAAGAATCGCATGGGACGCTCGTTGCTCAAGCGGTTGAAAATTTACGCCGGTCCGAATCATCCGCACGGCACAAATAACCCAGTGCCGTTGGCATAACGAAAGAGGAAGAAGAAATGTCTGTTCAATATTATGAAGCAGTTGGCCGCCGCAAGGAAAGCACCGCCCGCGTCCGTTTGATGGACGGCTCGGGAAATTTTGTGGTGAACGAAAAGCAAGCGGCTGTGTACTTCCCGCGCCTCGGCGATTTGCAGGATATTCTGCGCGCGTTCTCTGCCGTTGGGCAGGACGCGAAGAAATACGACATCACCGTGAAGGTGAACGGCGGCGGAACGACCGGTCAAACCGAAGCGGTGCGACTGGGTCTCTCCCGCGCGCTTGTTTCGCTCAACGGCGATTGGGTCTCCGCGTTGCGCAAGCACGGTCTGCTCACCCGCGATGCCCGCATCAAGGAACGCAAGAAGCCGGGTCTGAAGAAAGCCCGCAAGGCGCCGACGTATACGAAGCGCTAATTTGGTAATTGGTAAATAGTAATTGGTAATTTGTGATCCGTAATTCGTGGGATACAATCTGCGAATTACGGATTATGTTTTAAAGGATTACCCGGTGGTTGAGCGCAAGCAGTCGAAACCACAGGTACGCATACAAAATCTTGTAATAAGAATTACTCTGTTTAGTGGTGGTTTCGATACGTCCCGCGATGCTTCGACTTCGCTATCGCTCCGCTCAGCACGCGCGGGACTACTCAACCACCGTTGTTCACAGGAGATTTTCATGGACTTGACCCTCGTCTCTTCCGCCTTCGACGCGCTCCGCATCCCTCCGCCCGCGAGGTTGACCCTGCTCGACGCGTCGACTCTCGCCTCAGCCCACGTGCCGCCGTTCCCGCCGGACATGCCGGCGTTGATCGTTGGAGTCGATTCGAAGGAACTGGCATTGCATGTGAAAGATGTGTTGCTCGCGTTGTACCCGCGTGAGCATGCGATGCAGATTGTAGAAAGTGGAAAGTCGAAAGAGGAAAGAGAATTGGGAGGATTGGAAAGTTTTGATTTCTCTGAATCAACTTGTTTGTATGTTCCCGCGCTTGGCGAAGGGACATCGTTCGAGTCGTTTGCTGAGATCGTGGCTCATCTGCGTGCGCCGAATGGATGTCCCTGGGACAAAGAGCAGACGCATGAGTCGCTGAGGAAACATTTGCTCGAGGAATCCTACGAAGCCATCTCCGCCATTGATTCGGGTGACTTTGGTCACATGCGCGAGGAGTTCGGAGATTTGTTGTTGCAGATCGTTTTGCAATCGCAGATCGCAAACGAAGAGACGCAATTCAATGTTTCGCAAGTGATTCAGGGAATCCATTCGAAGATCGTGCGGCGGCATCCGCATGTGTTTGGGAATCTGAAACTCGATGGAGTGGACGATGTGCTGGCAAATTGGGAGAAACTCAAAGAGCAGGAAAGAGGAGAACTTGCCCTGAGCGATGTCGAAGGGAAGAAAGACAGAAAGGGAATCTTGGATGGCGTACCAATCTCATTGCCCGCGTTGAGTCAGGCGCAGGAATACCAGGATCGCGCCGCGCGTGTGGGTTTCGACTGGCCCGAAATTGACGGCGTGCTGGATAAAGTGAAAGAGGAAATCGAAGAGATCAAGCGTGCTGAAACAGATTTTGAGTTAGCCTCCGAGATCGGCGACTTGTTCTTCGTGCTGGTCAACTTGGCGCGTTGGAAGAAAGTGGATGCCGAGTCGGTGTTGCGGGGGACGAACGCGAAGTTCAAGAAGCGATTCGCGTTCGTGGAGCAAGGCGCGAAAGGGCAGGGACGGAATCTATCCGAGTTGAGTTTGGAGGAGATGGAGTCCCTTTGGCAGGAGGCGAAGGGGAGGGAGTGACTATTGAGTACGAGGCTTCAAATGTACTGAGCCCGTTGAAGAATTGTTCCTACCTAGCTGTTCTCGAGCAACCCATTGCTATCTGGATTTATCAAAAATTACCCATGTACCTCAATAGTATCTCCCATAGCCTCAATAAACTCACTAGGCTGAGTACCTGTCCACACAAAATATAAGTGCCGTTTACAACGACTCATTGCAACTGCAAACAGTCTGAAATCATCTTCACGTTTTTGAGAAAACCAAACTTCGCCTTCGCCTCCCCTGAAATCAGGTAAGTTGTCTCTGCTAGCACCAACAAGTATACATACATCAAATTGCTCACCCTTAACTTGCCTTGCTGTGGTTAGAACAACAGAATTTTTAGGCGGGTGTTTACCTTGACCAGTGAGATGATGAATTTTAATATCCGCTTCTCTCACAACAATCGACTCGATATTTTTTAGTGTGTCATCGTCGAAACATATTATTGCAATTTCTCGAGGGTCTACCCCATTCTCAATGTGTTTTTTTACTAAGGCGGCGGTTGCACGCATCATTCCGGAATCGCTTTGATATCCTTGTGAATTAGGTTTTGGGGATTCGGGAGATTTTGGGTTAGACGTTATTTGCCCCCATAGTGAATTGTAGTCATATACAGGATATGCGGCAATCAATGCTTGTAAAGATGCAAGAATTTGTTTGGAATTGCGGAAATTTACTTCCAATCTTCGGATGTAGAATCTTTCATTGGTGTCATACCCCATTTCGCGTAATGTAGGATAACGCGAGTAAACCATTTGTCCTTCATCATAACACATCATAATATTGCGTTCGTCCTTCACAAGTGCCGCCATTAAATGAATTTGATGTCTGAAAAAATCATGCGCCTCGTCGAGAATTAAATAATCAAAACCTTGTTTCTCCTTGTCAAATTTTTGCCAAACCGTTTGGCTAACTTGGCGGAAGCAGTCATTTACTAAATCGTCTGCGTCTACCATGCGCAATGATTTAAGAGTTGAGTCGTATACTTGATATACTTCCCATACAAATTTTCTGAATTCCTTGTCGGTTTGTCTAACCCATTGGGTAGGCTTTTGTTCGCCAAGATATGCGCTTAAGGATGGGATGCCTTTTGCTTTGATAAATTGCGATATTTCTGTTTCAATTTCTCGCAGGCCGTTTTTAGATCGAGTGTCAAACTCTTTCCAAAGGTTTTCATATTCCTGACTTACCAAAGAATTTTTGGCTTCTTCAATGACTAAGTTGTATAACGCTTCACGTTGCTTGTCCATTCGTTCCGCACGGTACGGAGCAATAGGTTCTATACCGCGGTTGTCTAAGTCTAGAAATTTCTCGCACCATTCCATTAAATTGGTTACGACAAGTTGTTGAGGCTCTGAGCCATTCAAGAAACCTGCTAATCCTAGGGTTAGAAATTGCTGGTAGATTTTTCTTCCTAAATCGCGATTGAAAACGAAAAAACCTAAGCGGAACGGTTCTTCCATCTCTTTTGCATGCTTAAGAAGAGCAGCAGCACGTAGCACGGCGGTTAAAGTCTTTCCCGTGCCGGGTCCACCTTTTAACCTGATCGGTAAAAGTAGAGATTTATTTACAATATCTTTTTGTATTGATGTCAACAATACCTGCCATTTGTCGTAATCGGCGCTATTTGCTTCCCTGGACCCCGATATATTAAGTTCATATTGCGCAATAGAGCCAACTGTTTTTTCGTCTCGCCGTCGTATTTGTGCCAAATGACGACTGTATAACATATCCAGCTTTGTCCATTGACTTTCGTTAAGAATATCAATAAGATTAATTAAGTCATCGTCTTGGCGGCAAGCCATCACGGCTTTGATTTCTTCGGCGGTAGTGATACCAATTTCCTTTAATTGTTCTTTATTAACCCATGTATCAGCAGTTTCAGATGGGGAGATAGGTGGAGGTGGCGTAGATAATCTCCAAGTTAGTGTTGGATGGATTCTGGAATAACGATTGGTTAATGCTGAGTGGAGCCTTTCCCAAGAATCTATTTCTGTTCCTCTGGGTTGTTTGACAGTCTGAGAAACTTTTCCATGAGATGCCCATAACATCGAATCGAACTCGCCAAGAATGACATTTAATCCAATACTACCCAGATCAACCATATGCATTCTTCTGTATTCTGACGGCAAAAAGATAGAAGAAACGCTTCCATAGAACTTGAAATTGTTTGGTCGTTTTTTGGTTGAATCTATAAGTGCTGCGTCGCATAGACCTTTGCAATAACTCTCCCATGCCGTTCCGTTGCCTACCCAACCTCGAATTACATCGTCAGATAACAGTAGGGCTCGAGTTCCTTCGATTGACTTGATCTCACCTGGCTTCACATCTGATTTTTGGAAATCAAGTAGCATAACCACGTCTGCGACACTATCATTGTAGGCAACTTTGAATTCTAATTTTCCGTCCAATATGGTTGAAGAGGTTATGTGCGGTAGTTTTAAAATATCGTTCTTTTCAGGCTCAATCGCAAATTGTATAATTCCTTTTAATGCCAGTCGTGCATTAGCGCGCTCGTTATTTACTCGATGCCATTCATTGTAGCGGTACATGAAGTGTGGGGAAATCCATAAGTATTGCATTTTTATATTCCTTCCTTGGATCATGGTTTTTGCAAAACCATTAGGTGGATCTTATAATGCACCTGTAGATGACGCTAGGGTAAAGCCTAGCATAACAACCTGAATGTAAATTATATATTCGACTCGCAAGAAGTAAATTGCAGAATTCTTTCAATAATTCAAGGAAGATATATGCTTACTTCCTTTTCTTCTTCGCTGAAACCTTTTTCTTCGCCGTTGACTTGCGAACCGTCTTCTTCACCTTCCGTTTGACAGGCTTCCTCTTCACCGTTTTTGATTTCTTGACACTCTTTGTCTTCCGCGCAGGGGATTTCTTCGAGAAGCGTCAGCCATGTTCGCGTGGCGCCTCTATATCGTTTTCGCGCGCTTATGGATACACACTGCGCGGTTCGATGTCGTCTATTTTTCGAAGACGAAATACTTGCCCATACCAAGCGCAACCCCCATGTCGCCGCTCACCTTGACCTTGCCTTTCATGAACGCCATTGTGGCGTCCAACTCGCCGTTGGCGATCTTGATGTAATCCTCCGAGTCCACGGTCATCGTCATTTTTGGGTCTGGGTGCAAACCTTCAACGGATTCGCACTTCTGATCTTTGACGACCACGTACCAGTTGGATGCCTGCGCTCCTGTGAATATGAATTGCACGATCGTGTCCACGCCTTTGGCTTTGTCAGGCTGGAAGGCGGTCAGGATGGTTTCAGTCATCAACTCGCGGACGGTGGGTGGCATGGTCGTTTCTCCTCGATTTCCATAATTTCAACGAAGTATAGCATACGGAATACCTCGGGTTCAGAACTCGCCCGTCTTTTTATGATCATAGAAAGTCGTTGTCCAAGAAAAGACGTCCGCGTAAAATCCGTGTTGGAGAGTTGCGGCTTTGAAGTAGCCATAGATTGGATTTCCGCTTCCTCAACGAACGCGCCTCCCATTTATGCTTTGGCGATTTCTTTCGCCATTAGATATTCGTCGTAGTAATTGCCCTCGTAGCAAATGACGCGCGGATCGGTCCCGTAGGTTTTGAATCCGCACCGTTCATAACAACGGATAGCGGGTTGGTTGGCGGTTACTACCGCGAGTTTGAGAATTTCCACCTTGCGCGATTTCGCCCAGATCGCGCACGAATCGATCAACGAGGCGGCGATGCGAAACCCGCGCCATTCGGGCAGAACATACACGCCCCAAATGCCAGCGCTATGACGGGTTTTCGGGCGATCTCCTCGCTGGATGCCGATCATGCCGACCAAGTTGCCCTCGTGTTCCGCAAAGAACATGATCGAACCCTCGCTTGGTTTCAGGCGACCTTCCCAGTAACTTGTTGGCGCATTCAGGCTTGCAAAGTAGTCGGCGCTGAATGCGGAGGGAGTGTCTTTCAAGGCAAACAGCCTCAGTTCGCGGAATTTTGGAACATCTGCAAAATTGGCGGTTCGAAAAGCGACATTTCCCCTCGGTGTTTCTAATGGTTGCATTGAAATCGCTCCATTGCCATATCGAACAAGGCTTGCGCGTTATCGGCTTGCGGGCTGTACACTTTCCATGCGAACACGCGGTCGCCGCAGTTCCAAGCCGCGGCGGCTCCGTTGGACAACAGCGGAGACGCGGTGGAGGTGATCGGGGTGTAGACCACGTTCATATCGCGAATCAGTTTCACGTCCGGGTTGCCGAAGCGGGTGTCGAGCCCCTCCTCGAGGATTAAGTCCAGTAGGAATTGAGGGTCTGCCGCGCCGGGCGCGAGCTGCCAGATCATCTGGATGAACAGGTTGCCGTTAAAGGCGGCGAGTAACCCTTGCGAGTAACTGCTTGGCGAGACGGGGTTTTGTTGCGCGCTCACATCGTAGAACGCCATATCGAGCGGGTGCCCGATGCAAAATTGATATTCGCAGAATAGACCCGCGAGGCTGAACGCTGTTGGCGATGGATATGGCGTTGGGATGGGTTGCGACGTGTTCGTAGGAATTGCGGATAACGTGGACGCAACCGCAACTTGAATTTGAATATTTGGGTCAGGTTTCGGCGCGCACGCGGTTACAATGAGCGCAAGCGCCAGGATAAACTTATTTCGCATGCTCACGATTATACAGGCAGACGGAACATTCTGGATGACGGTCACGTCCTTTGGTCAAGGAGTTTGAATGAAACGCATCGTGTTACCCATGATTTTGATCTTGATTCTTTCTGCCTGCGCCCCGGCAGGCAAGCCGACACAGCAATCGCTTTTCCCGGAGGAGGATGGACAGGTCGCGCCGACGCCGCAAACGGAATTGACGCTTGCCGAACAGGCGGCGATCTCGCATCTTGCCTCGACGTTGAGCCTGTCACCCGATGAGGTCGGCATTCTCTCAACAGAGGCAGTTGACTGGCCCGATGGCTGTCTCGGTGTTCAACGACCGGGGGTAATGTGCACGGAGGCGATTGTGCCCGGCTATAAAATCATATTGCAGGCTCGCGGTGAACAATACGAATTGCACACGAATAAGAACGGCAGTCAGATCGCGCAAGTTGGCGGGGCGCCGTTTGGTTTGATCGAAGAAGCCATCGTCGCGCAACTTGCTTCCAACCTTGGGCTGGACGCGGACACAATAGTCGTTGTGAGCAGTAAGGATGTCGAGTTTCCCGATTCGTGTCTTGGTGTGTCGATGCAAAATGTTCTGTGCGCCGAAGTGATCACCCCCGGCAAGATCATTGTACTGCAAGCGAACGGACTGGAATTCGAGTATCACATCAGCGAGGAGGGAAACCAAGTTCAGCCCGCCACGCTTGCCCTTACCTGGACGCGAGACGGCGGCATCGCCGGGTTCTGCGATCAGTTGACTGTTTTTCTCTCCGGCGAAGCGTATGGGAGCAATTGCCGCTCAAAGCAACCCGAGGCAACGATGAAAACGATCGGGGAATTGTTAACCGCGAGGGAACAGAAACAATTCTTCGCCTGGGTTATAGAATACGGTCAGGTGAGTTTGGATATGTCGGACCCGGTCATGGCGGCGGACCGGATGGTGGTGACGCTGGAGTTCTTCGGCGCCGGGGGCGATCAGCCAACCTCTGTCGATGAACAGGTAATGCTTGAGTTTGCGCAGTCGTTGTACGCAAATCTTTTCCCGTAGGTGTATGTTCGTATGGTAAAGTTTCCTTTGCGCTTAGTTTGGCAGGCTCGCCGCCACGGCGCTGTGTAATCACCCTCAGTACATAGATCAAACCATGTTGGGGATGCAGTTACACTGCATCCCGCTCGCAGTCGCACTGCGAGCGAACAAACATACGGAACGTTATTAATTTACCGACCCTTAGACATAGATAAAACCGCATCCAAATCGGAGGCGGTTCGATTGGCTATCACCCGGTTTTGCGGGCGTTAATGCGCGGTATCGGGCCCTTTGAAAGGCAAATAGCGCGCGGCAAAACTGAATGCCAACAGCCAGTAACTGACGACCAAGCTGGCAACGGCAAATTCGGGCCAGGTTGGGATATAAGAACTGACGCGGATGATCGGCGTGTAAGGATCATACGTGGGCATGGCGATCAACCCGGCAAAATTATAATTCCAACGAGTGAGAACAGTTGCCGCCATGGGGAAGAGCGAAAACACCATCAGGTATCGGAAGCTTTTAATTGATTTCGCCGAGAACATCGCCGCGCCGGCAATGATCGGAAGCAGAATTTGCCCGATCCAAAACGTCGATGAATACGGCGCGACGGCATTCAATGCTTCGGTTTGCAGGGCGATGTTCACGTCGAATGAATAGTAATAGGTGACCGCCCAATCCCACAGGCGCAGGTAAGTGAGCAACAAGGTTATTCCGCCGGAGAGACGCGCAACGTCATAAAGAATTTCATCCTTGACCAACCCCGGGCGCATCACGCGGAACATGATCACGCCCGTGAAAAACAGGAATGCGACCCCGCCGCTCATGGCGGAAAATACGAATTGAACGGGGGCGCTTTGGTTGAACCACACCCCGCGTCCGTTGAGCACGGAGTAGTATGCGCCGAGCGATGCCTGATGGAGCAGGGAAAGCGTCAACCCGACCACGGCAAGGACAGGCACCAGTTTGTGAAGCCAGTGCGCGAGTTTTTTTGCAAGCTCCACAAGTTTCTTGACGATCGGATATCGCTTATGTAAGGAATGCTCGTAGAAAAATGAATGTTCAACGACCACCGGCAAAATCTCCGCTGAGAGAACGCCAAGGTATAAGATCACGCACATGGTGATTTCCCAAAGCAGGGAGTGGGGTTGCCAGAACACCATTGGGTGCCAAAAGCGGAACGGCTGACCCAGGTCGAACCAGATGACCATGCCGGCGGTGGTATACCCCAGGAAGCCGAGAAGCACAGCCAGTTTTGCCACGATTTCAAACCGTTTGAGCTTCATAAGGTAGACGATCACCCCAAACACAAAAGCGGAACCGCCCAGCGAGATCGAGGCTAGGTCCATCACAACCCATAACCCCCACGGGACTTTATTCGTCAAACCTGTGACATCCAACCCGTCTCGTAGAACAACGAACGCGCCGTACATTCCGAACAAAATCCCCAATGTGAGGAGCCCGATCCAGTATGGGAAGATATCCACGCTTTTCTTGCCGAACCGAAACCTGGGAATGTGAATGTCTGTTTGCATGGCTAGTTTCCTTGGAAGGGATTATCCGTATGCGATTCGGGCGGGATGTAATACACACGCGGCTCTGTGCTGAGTTCCTCCCGCAGGCGCAGAGTGACCGTTGCTTCCGCCAGGGCGACTGAGATTGGGCTGGTCGCGTCGTTCATATCGCCAAAGATGCGCGCGTTGGTGGGGCAGGCAACCACGCAGGCAGGAGTCGCTTGATGGTCGACGCCGGGGACGAGCCCTCGCTCCAATCCCGCATCGATGCGATGCGAGCAGAAAGTGCATTTCTCCACCACGCCGCGAGGACGGTTGGGAACTTCTTGATAACCGAACGTGGGAGATTGCGGGCTGAGTTCGATCGGCTCCTTCCAATTGAACACGCGCGCATCGTATGGACAGGCGACCATGCAGTATCTGCATCCGATGCAACGGTCGTAATCCATTTCCACAATTCCGTCTGGGCGCTTGCGCGTCGCCGCTACAGGACAGGCTTGCACGCAGGGGGCTTCGTCGCAATGCATGCATGGGCGGGAGAGGAAGAATTCTTCGCCAGATCGCGTGGTTTCAGTGGTGACCACGCAGTAACGCATATCGTCTGCGAGATTGTTGACCGCGTTACACGCAAAAGTGCAATATTGGCAACCGATGCACAGGTTGATATCGATGAGCATTCCCCATTGATGACCGGTTCCTTCTCCGCCGCTGGAGGCGCGCGCGGCGGACAGCTTTCTCGCCATGGGAAGTTGGGTCAGCGCGGCGGCTCCCGCCATTGCTCCCGCCAGTTTGAGAAAATCTCGGCGCGAGGTTTTGTTCTCTTCCTCATCGGAAGTTATTTTATCGTCATGCTCGGTCATAGTCGGTCTCCATGAAGTTCGAGGGTGACATTCGTTTTATTCGGAGGGGGATGGCTTGCCCGGTTCTTTGCCGATGAGCGCCCAGGCGATCACGCCGCCAAAGATGAACCCGCCTAACACGTACACCCAGTTAGGCAACGCCACGCCGCCCTTTACGGGTTCTGACGACTCTTCCGCCGTTGTGGCAGGCGCGGGAGGGGTGGCGTCGACCGGGGCTTCGCTGTTCCCTAGCGCCTTGATTTCAAGCCCCGCATCGCGGATCAATTTTGCCTCATGGAGGTTGTTATGGCACGTTTCGCAAGAGGCGACCGAGACGACCATGGTGTGATCGTTTTCCCTTCCCATGTGGCAGTTTTCGCAGGTCAAGCCTGCCGCGAAGTGCGTCGATTCGAGCGTGCTGTCCATTTCGTCTTTGTGGCAGTTCTCGCACACGGTATTCGATCCCTCGGCGAGTTTCATGCCTTGTGAATGTTGTTCATGACAACTGACACAACTCAAACCCATTTGACCGTGTTGGCTGATCGCCATTTGCCCGGCAACATCCTTTTCGGTTACGTTCGAGTGACAGACGATGCATGTGTCGTTTTCTTTCTCGATCGTGAATTTTGCCGTGTCGGGGTGTGTACCCGACGTATCGGCAATTTTATGGCAGACCGTACAACTGACATTTGCCTCGCGGTGCGGGCTATGTTCCCATAGGTTGTACGCCAGATCGTGGCATTCCAGGCATTCGTTCGGGCTTTGCATTGCCGGCTCTACCGCAGAGACGCTCTGGGATGGAACAAAAACCAACGCGGCGAGCGTGACAAACAGAGCAAACGCGCCGGCAAATAAAAAAAAGTATGGGGTTGGTTTCATGGTTTGGCTTCTCCCGTAATTAGGGTGGATTGATCCGAAATTGATGGTACTGGTTATTTGGTTTATGAGTTAGTGTAGACTGTCATAAATATGGACAATGAACGTCATTACAATCTTCTTTGCCTAATGACAAGGCGGCGGTAAGGAAACCCGCCGCCTTGTTGATCTTGTGTTCTGCTATATTTATGGGCGCGTATAAGCGCTGACGTTGCCGCCGAGGTCTTCGATCGAGTCGATCAGGAACTGGATCACAAACTTCGGGTTGTGGGCAAACGCGCCGGGGTCTTTCTGAACGTACTGATAGTTGAACGCGGCTTTGACGAGTCGCGGCGTCCAGGCGGCGTACCCTTGCCCGTCGGCGCCGAAGAAGTACGGGTACGCGTGCGAGTCATACGAGATGATTCCGCCGTGCGCTTCCGAATACACCTGCATCTGGGCGTAGAGCGCTTCGGTCAACGTGGCGATCTCGCCGCTGATCCCTTCCGTCACATCGCCGTCGCCGTCGTAATCCACATCCGTTTCGCGGATGGTAGTCGGGTCGGTGGTGTCGTGGCAGGTTTCGCAAGATTCGACCTTCGGCTCGAGCGCGTGCACATCGTGACAATCCTGGCACTTGTTGGCTTTCCCTTCTTCAGAGGCGTGCAGGTTCATGCCGGCATATTCCTTGCCTTCGTACATGTACGCGCCTTGAACATCAGACCCAAACAGAGTGGCGCCTGCCGCAAAGTAATGGATGTTCTTGAAGCGGATCTTCGCATCCACGGTATCGAGGTCCTTACCACGGAGACTGGCATTCATGCTGGTTGTGGATTCGCGTCCCTGATGGCAGGAGATGCATAAGTTAGAGTCGTCTGGCAGGAAGTTGCCATCGGCATCTTTTCCGCCGTAACTAACCGTCTTGCCGCTGGGGAAGACAACCGAATTGATGGTGTAGCGATCGGGGAAATTCGCTCCATCATGGCAGGTTGAGCAGGCGAAACCATTGCTGGCGGGCGCAGGGCTGAGCCCGACGATGGTTGTTGCGCCGGTCGCGCTGACCATGGTCGACCCGCCCGCCGCGAGGAAATCAGGCAAGCCGGTTGCGGTATGGCACTTCACACAGCCAAATGGGACCACGCCATTCCCTTCTTCTTCGCTATCCCAGTGTCGGAATGCTTCTGTGTTCCCGGCGAAGTGACCGGCGTCGGAACGAGCGAGCGCGCTCACATCGCCGCCCAGATCGGCGATCGAGTCATACATCAATTGGATAATATATTTGCCGCCATGCGCGTACGCGCCGGGGTCTTTCAGCGACACTTGATAGTTGTACGCGGCTTTTAACAAGCGCGGGGTCCAAGTGGAATAAGCGTTCGGGAAAGCGGCTTCTCCTTCATCCACCGCGCCGTTGGCGTTGGTATCGTTGAAGAAGTATGGATAGGAGTGAGAGTCGTACACCAGCGCCGCCCCGGCAGTGTTTGCGGAATACGCCAGGATTTCGGCATACAGAATTTCGCGCAAGCCTTCCACCTCGTAGTACATGCCCTCTTCCACATCGCCGTCGCCATCGTAATCGTTGGCGGAGCTAACCATGCGCACATCTGCCAGATCTTCCACGGTCTTCACGTCCTCATGGCACTCCGCGCAACTTGCCACTTTCACATCCAACGTGTGCGGATCATGACAACCGATGCACGAATCAAAACCTTCGACATGTTGATTCTTCGAGTCGTACGCGAGACCATCGTATTGATAGCCGCCCATCGCCTTGCCGCCATACAGCGTTGCCGCGGCGGCGTAATAGTGAATGTTGCGGAATCCAAATTTTATATCCTTGCCCTGATCGTCTTTGATGGGGGCAACAACGGCATCAGGGTCGGTCGCCGCAAACTTCTCGATCTGCGCGTCCACACTGACTTTCGATTCCTGTCCTTGATGACAGACCATGCAACGCGCATCATCCCCGGCGGTGACCGTCACACCAGAGGGGAAGGTGACCGTTGTCTTAGAGATCGTCGCGGCATTATGGCACGCCACACACTGGATGCCTTGCGCTTCGCTCGCAGGGACGACTGCATCGACCTTAGACAGTTCACTGCCATCCACGCCGAGGAAATCCTCATAGCCTGAAGTTGTATGGCACTTCGCGCACGTGACAGGCACCTCGGCTGGGTCTTCCCCATCCCAATGGCGGAAGGGTTCGCTGGCTACATCCGCATGACCCGATTCTTGCCATTCAACCAAATAGGGCGTCTCTGGTATAAGCGCGGGAATTTCGGTGGGCGCGGGTGGTTCGGTTGGGGCGGCTGTGGGGGTGTTCCCGCAGGCGGCGAGAATCACCCCCAGAATGATGGTCGCTCCGATGGAAATCAGTACGTTCTTCAGTTTCATAGTGGCATCTCCTTTCAATTTTCAATGCGTAGCGTAAGTGTTGCCACATCTCTTTAAAATATTGCAAATACCAATGTGTAGAGAACCTACGTCCTGAATTCTATGTGAGCGCCACATTAAGAGATAGTTAAATTCTTTCCTCTTTACGGTGACAAATGTCATAAAAGAGGTGTCCGAATTCATTATGGGTAACTGGCATACACATCTCGTCTGCCGTCGGCGGTAAACAAGATCACGTCATAGGGTTGAGTTCCAACTCCCGCGGTCTCCATTCCGGGCGAGCCGATGGGCATCCCTGCGACCGCCAAGCCAATGGCGTCGGGTTTTTCGGCGAGCAAGCGGTTAATCTCGGATACTGGGACATGTCCCTCGATCACATAGCCATCCACGATGGCGGTGTGGCATGATTCGAGTTCAGTTGGCACCTGATATTGAGCTTTGACAGGACCCATATCTTGCACATTCTTCACGATCGCGTCAAAGCCGTTCTCTTCGATGTACTGAACCCAGTCGCCACAACAGCCTCAGGTAGGAGAGCGGTATACCGTAATCGGAATTCCGCCTGAATTTTCACTCGCGCACGCGCTCATCAAGAGGGAGAGCGCCGCTAGCAGTATGAACAGTTTTTTCATTTTCAATTCCTTTCTTTGAAAGTCCGTGCCGCAAAGTTCACGTTGCGGTTGCGTATCGAAACAATGAGCAAATCGCGCGATCAGTTTTGTGCTGCGGCTTGCCTACTGGTGAGATAGCAAGAATCCAACGCCAGTTCCAAGCGCAAACAGGACAAATGTAAGCAGTGTGCCAGCCTGCGCGGGGATGATCTGATCGGTTTTCTCCGGGTGGGCAAGCAGGCGTTTCGCGGCTGAGAACGCCGGTACTGCCGCGCTCAATCCCAGCCAGAGGGTGAACGGGAGATCCAAAAACGGCAGAGCCAGCAAAACGACAAATGGGATGGCGACGATTCCCGCAAAGATAAGGCTGGAATTCTTTTTCCCCAGGCGCGCAACAATCGTCCTCTTTCCGGCGCTTTGGTCTGCGTTGTAATCTGGAAATTCGTTGATGAGCAGGAAGGCGCCGATCAGAATTCCAAGCGGGATAGACACGAGGATAACCTCCAAGGAAACTGCGCCACGTTGAACGAGAAACGTTCCCGCGCCAATGATCGGACCATATGTTACCGCGACCGCCAACTCCCCCAATCCGCGATAGGAGAGTTTGAGCGGCGGCGCGTGATAAGAGAACGCCAGCGCGACGCCTATCATTCCGATCCAAAATACTCCCGGCTCGCGCCATAGCGCGATGGATAATCCCGCGAGACTTCCGAGCAGGTAACAAACGAACGCGATACCGATGGTTTGACCTTTTGTCAATAGAGCGTCTACCAGCACGCGCTTGCCGCCAGAGAAAGGAGAGCGGTCTTCCTCTTGCACCGCCTGGTCGTTGCCGCTGTTCCAGTCGAAGATTTCACCGGAGGCGTTCTTTGCCACTTCGATGGCGAAAATTCCCAACACGGTAACAGCCAGCCATCCGAAATGAAGCGGGGCAGTTGCCGCCGCCGCGCACGCCCCCAAAAACATCGAAGCGAACGAGGCGAGCGAAATCTTTGGGTCGGCGAGTCGCCATAATCCCTGCCAGAATGCGGGTTTCATAGGCTATTTGTGAACAACCACGATCTGGTACATGCCGCCAAACATAGTTGCCTTGAAAACATCCACAGGGATAAAATCTTTTGGTAGCCATGCCCCAATCTTGGTCTTCCAGATCTCCAGGGCAAAGGGTTCGAGCATGTTGAACATGATTGGATAGAGATAGCGGAGAGGATTCCACCAAAACGGTTTGTGAAAATCAACGATAACCAGTTTCCCGCCGGGTTTGAGGACGCGCAGCGCTTCGCTTAATGTTTGTTTTCGAACTTCCGCGGGCATTTCATGGAGCAGGAAGAACATCACCGCCTGATCGTATGTTGCGTCTTCCATGGTCAGGTTCGCGGCATTATTTTGGATGTACTGGACAGGCGCGTTGTGAGGCATTTTTCTTCTTATGTTTTCCAATTGGGCGGGGACGACATCCGCAATATCAAGCGAGGCGCCTGCGGCGATACGGTCTGCCAGTTGGGTGGAAAATTCGCCGTAGACCGCGGCGATCTGTAGTGTGCGTCCATGGATTTGATTGCCCAGCGCGTCCAAAGCCCGGTCGCGTAGTTGATCCATATTGCCCAGCAAGATCAAGTTGACGATCCAGGGGTGATCGAAAAATGAGATCGCGTAAGGTCGAACGTAAGCCCACCAGTACGTGTTCTCGAGATAGGCGGGGATTTGGACATTCGCGGGGTAAGGCTGATCCTTATCCTTTGCCCATGAGTCTACAATCCGAGACAGTGTTCTTCCGTTCTTGATGTTCTGGCTGATGGTGGTGTTCATGAGGTTGCTTCTCCTTTAAGAAGTTTGTTATTTTGCAACGCCGCCGATGATTCCAAGAATGCCGACAGCGGAGAGCGCGAGCCAAAATAAGAGCAGGAGGATGTTCAGCGCTTTTCGCGTCGTTGTGACGGACGCGAAGTCGAACAATATCTGTCTCAGCCCGGTGATGCCGTGCGAGAAGGCAAACGCCAGCAGCAGGATATCGTAGACGCGCCAGCCGAGGGTTGCCCAGCGATCCGCGACCAAGCTTAAGTTGACATTTTCAGCGCCAATGATGAGGGTGGTGAATATTGCGTGGAACCAGACCATTGGCGCCAGCAAGATGGCGCTCAGACGCAGGTATTTCCATGCGGCTGTATCGAAGGTGGGTTTGATCCGAAGGCGGCGATTGGTTGTCATAAGTTTGCTAGATGATGTGAAGACCATGTAACGCCATAATGACGGCGGCTGGAAGCCAGAGGAGGATGGCAATGATCCAGGTGGCGCGAACAGAATGAAGGGCGGGATGAGGCGTCCACAAGTCGAGATGAAAAAGGTCGAAGTAGGCGATACGAAATCCATTCACGCCATGAAAGATGACCAGGAATGCCATGATAATTTCAGCGGCAAGCCCGGCGGGGGTTCGCAAACCGCCGTTGAGCGAGTCGTATACGCTTGGCATGTAATGAGCCGTTGATTCAAGCAGGATATGCAGGCTGAGGAAGACCAAAACGCCCAGCCCCGAGATGCGGTGCATGAGGAATGTATAGTGTGATATGCCCCCGTGATAGCGTATGAGCCCTGACACGCCGTTGACAATATTTTTGACCATGCCGAACGTGCCTTTATGGGCGGATGTTTATACGATTAACTTGTGGAGAACCACATCCGCCAAGACGCCGAGAATAAAAAGCGAACCAAACGCGCGGTTATACATAAACGCGAGCGGCGCGAAATACAGGGGCCAGCCGCCCTGACCCTGAGGGAATCCTTCCGGTCGTTCTTCAGGCTTGGGCTTGAGGAACGCCGGGGCAACTTGTTTCAACTTGGGAAGGGCAAACAAGACGATCAGCAGTACCGGTGAAAAAGTACCCGTTGTCACGAGGTAGATGACGATGAAATAGGGGAGGATCATCATTCCCAAAACCGCGTATCGGGAGGCTTTCTCCCCCAGAAGCGACGGCAGGGTGTGAATGCGCTTTTCCCGGTCGGGCATCATTTTGTCGATATGTTTGCCAAAAATGACCGTAGTGACGCCCAGAGCGTAGACCGCGCTGGCGATCGCAATATTCCAATCCCAGATGTGCGTGATGACGAAATATCCTCCGCCCACCATGAGCGGACCCCACACAAGAAAAACGGCGATCTCGCCGAGGGCAATATATTTTAGGGGCCAGGTGTAGAACAATAGGAAGAACGCGCCCGCGCCAAGCAACGCCCAAGTGACTGTGTTGAAGTTGGTTTGCCAGACAAGGTAAAGCCCGCATACGAACGCAAGTAAAACGGTGACGAAAAAATAGGCGAGATGTTGCCGCTGGCTGAGTAACTGGTTTTCGAGGGGATGTGGACCATACATGGTGCGGAAGTAATTGTGACGATCCACGCCGCGCGAATAATCCACATGATCGTTGAGCAGATTGTTACTGGCGTGGGCGAGGACGAGTCCCAACGTGAGGGCAACCCATGCGGAAAGATCGAACGAGTTGGCGCGCCAGGCAAACAGTCCGGCAAGAACCGCCGACATGGCGGTCATCACTAGAACAGCCGCGCGAGTCGAGATCAGCCACTTTGAGAAAATATCCAGACCATCCCATTCCTGCTTGGATACGTTGGGAATTACCGTGAGAGCTTTTCGCCACATTGGGAGGTTCATTGAGCGCTCTGTGATGTCTCGTTAGGGGGTTAATTGAGCGAACGAGGTGTTCTTGAGTTTGGCGACCAATTCATTTTGCGCGTCGCACCACACCGGGCGGATGGGGCAGGTCTCGTCGAACGAACATGCGCCAGATTTTTCCACACACATATTAAGTTGGATCGGGCCGTCGATCGCCTCGATCACTTCCAACAGTGAAATTTGGTCCGGCTCCCGCGCGAGCGTGATGCCGCCCCGGGCGCCCCGGGAAGTGTGCAGTAACCCTGCCACAGAGAGTTGTGAGATGATCTTTGCCAGAAAAGACGGCGGAATTTTCTGTTCCCTGGCAACCTGACTGGTGGCGATCCGTTGATCTTTGCCCGCGCGCGCAAGGTACAAAATAGCTCGCGTGGCGTAGTCGGCTTGGCGGGTGATTTGCATGGTTACCTTCCTTGTTTTGGGCGGGTTGGACAGCGCGGCATTCCGATAATTTGGACATTCAAAATCCTCGATGAAAGTGTATTTTGGAAGGGCGTGTCCGAGAAGTGACAGATGTCATGAATGCGGATGATGATTTTCGCGCCCAAATTCCTTGACGGATTGCCGCTGGCGAAGTATATTCACCCTACCCCCCTGGGGGGGGTAAGACCCAGGCGGAAGCCGCCGTCGGAAATCCGAGGACAACATGGAAAATGAAGCTACAATCCGCCGTTTGAAAACCATCGAAGGGCACCTGCGCGGCGTCATCCGCATGGTGGAGGAGGACGCCTATTGCATTGACGTGATCCGCCAGATCCAGGCGGTGGATGCGGCGTTGAACAAGGTCAGCGCTCAGATTCTGGAGAATCACCTGAACTCATGCGTCATTTCCGCAGTGCAGGGAAACGACAAAAAGGAGCGACAACGCGTTTTGAAAGAAATTACCGAAGTGTTCGAGATGTCTACAAAAGTTTGATGTTTTCCCAACCTTTACAAGGAGTTGAAAGATGCTGAAAAAGATTTTGCCTGCGTTTGTTTTGGTCTTCCTGCTGACGGCTTGCGGAGCCGCGGCTAGCCCGGAGAAAGCGATTACTCTGGAATTGACCGATTTCGCTTTCGGTCCGTCGTCGGTCACGATCCCGGCGGGTCAGCCTGTCAAGATCACTCTCGAGAACAAAGGGCTTGTCGAGCATGATTTTGTCATCGAAACCATAGATGCCTCCATGGAATCCATGCAGGATAACGGCTCTGAAATGCACCACATGGAAGGCGGCGCCTCAGAAGCCGCTGTGCATGCCGCCGTGCAAGCTGGCGGGACTTCCACGCTTGAGATCACCGTTGCAAAACCAGGCACGTATCAATTCTTCTGCTCGGTTCCCGGGCACAAAGAAGCCGGAATGATCGGCGAATTGATCGTCAAATAAAACAAATTCAAGGAGATAAAACCATGACCACAGTTACCTATTCCGTCCCTGCCATGCACTGCGACCACTGCACTCACACCATCGAAATGGAAGTGGGGGAGTTGCAAGGCGTTCAGGCAGTGAAAGCCGATCTGAACACCAAGAAAGTTCAGATCACATTTGATACGCCCGCTAGCGAGCAAAGCATCAAAGCGTTGCTCTCGGAAATTGACTATCCCGCCGAGGGATTGATCACGTTGTAAGAGAGCACTTCTTGTAGAAATCGAAAAAGAGCCTCAGCCACAGAGAACACCGAGTTCGCAGAGATTCTAAAAGAGTTTTCTCAGAGTTCTCTGCGCGCTCTGCCGTCTCGCACCGTCGTGCTCGCGGCACGAATGGTGTGGCAAAGAAGAGTTGAGAACCAGTCCTAAAGAGCAAAATGACAGACCACACCACACATGAGCATCACGACCATTCCCAAATGGAACATGACGCTCATCCCACGCCGAAAGTGGACTCACACGCCGAACACATGACTCATACCCCCGCGCCACAAAGCGGACATGAGATGCATGGCGCACATGCCGCGCATGGAATGAGCAAGGCGGACGAGCACGCAGGTCACGTAGACCACAGCGGACACGAAGACATGTTCCGCACGCGGTTCTGGATTTCGCTGTTGCTGAGCATTCCCGTTTTGCTGTATACGCCTATGCTCCAGATGTGGTTCGGGTTCAGGATGCCTGAGTTCATGGGCAGTCAGTGGGTGGCGGCTGTGTTCGCCGTAGTCGTTTTCGTCTATGGCGGCGTGCCATTCCTTCAAATGGCTGTCCCTGAGATTCGTAATCGCCAGCCTGGCATGATGTTGTTGATCTCACTGGCGATCTCTGTTTCTTTTGTATACAGCCTCGCCGCGTTGTTCTTTAATTTAGGCGAAGGTTTCTTTTGGGAATTGGTCACGCTCATTGACATCATGTTGCTTGGGCATTGGATCGAGATGCGAAGTGTGCGTCAGGCATCTGGCGCGTTGAACGCCTTGGCAAAGTTGATGCCTGATACTGCCGAACACATCATGCCTGATGGCAGTGTTCACACCATGCCAGTCTCTTCGTTGAAGTTGAACGATCTCGTGCTTGTCCGCCCTGGGGCGAGTATCCCTGCCGACGGCGTGGTGGCAGACGGCGAGTCGGATGTGAACGAAGCGATGATCACGGGCGAGTCGCTTCCCGTGAAAAAAGTCGCGGGCGCGAAAGTCATCGCTGGCAGTATCAATCAAGATGGAAGTCTGCGCGTGCGCGTGTCCGCCATCGGAGAACAGACCGCGCTGGCTGGCATCATGCGCTTGGTGCGTGACGCGCAACAAAGTAAATCGAACACGCAAATACTAGCCGATAAAGCCGCGGGTTGGTTGTTCTATCTTGCCATCGGCGTTGCCGCCCTCACTGCTATTTTATGGACGCTCGCATTGGGCTTTGATCTTTTCACGTTGGAGCGCGTCGTCACGGTGTTGGTCATCGCCTGTCCGCACGCGCTGGGGCTGGCTGTCCCGCTGGTCGTGGCGATCAGCACCACGTCCGCGGCGCAGAACGGAATTTTAGTCCGCAACAGATTGGCGCTTGAAGCCGCGCGTGAAATTGATGTCGTCATCTTTGACAAAACTGGCACGCTCACAAAAGGCGAGCAGGGAGTGGTTGCGATCAAAACTAATGGCGTGGATGAAAACCACGCTCTCGCGCTGACTGCGGCTGTGGAGGCGGATTCGGAACACATCATCGCCCGCGCGATTCGCGACGCGGCGAAAGAAAAAAATTTGCATCTGCCCGTCATCTCCGATTTTGAAGCCATCAAAGGACGCGGTATCCGCGCGAAACACAACGGGAAAGATTTGTGGGTGGGCGGTCCGCGTTTGCTGGAGATGCTCAACCTTCAGCCTGATTCGGCGATTTCGGAATTCGCTTCATCCTCAGGGACAAAGGGTCAGACCGTCGTCTACCTGATCGTTGATGGGAAGATTTTCGCCGCCCTCGCGTTGGCGGATGTCATTCGCCCTGAAAGTTATTCGGCGATTCAAAAACTCAATGAGATGAATGTGCAAGTCGCCATGTTGACGGGTGATAGCAAGGATGTTGCCAAATCCGTTGCCGATGAACTTGGCATCAAATTGTATTTTGCCGAAGTGTTGCCCGAACATAAAGACGAGAAAGTGATTGAGTTACAGAAGCAAGGCAAAAAAGTTGCCATGGTCGGTGACGGAGTCAACGACGCGCCCGCCCTCACTCGTGCCGATGTGGGCATCGCCATCGGCAGTGGCACGGATGTGGCTGTCGAGTCGGCGGGAATCATCTTGGTGAAAAGCAACCCGCTGGATGTCGTCAAAATTTTCAAGTTGAGCCGCGCCAGTTACAACAAGATGATTCAAAACCTGATCTGGGCTTCAGGCTACAACATCGTTGCCCTACCTTTAGCCGCTGGAATTCTCGCCTCGGCTGGAATTCTTCTTTCACCAGCCGTAGGCGCGTTGTTGATGTCGGTCAGTACCATCGTCGTGGCGATCAATGCTCAAATGTTGCGGCGCGTTGATTTGTCGCAGTAAAAACTATTAAACCTCTTGCGAAAATCATTCGTAGGTCAGGCTTTTAGCCTGACGCCTTCTAGATTGACAAATGGCGGGTTGAAAACCCGCCCTACAAATTCTTATCCAAGATATGCATTCAAAAGGAGATTCAAAATGACACAACCTTTCGTAGACCCCGTATGCGGTATGGACGTAACGCCCGAATCTGCGGCTGGCACATCCGAATATAAAGGCGTGACGTACTACTTCTGCGCGCCTGGTTGCAAGAGGTCATTCGACAAAGACCCCGAGAAATATTTGAATAAAGGCGAGCAGGCTGAACACCACGACCATTCATCTCATTAGTGTGGTCTGCGTTCTCTAACGCCGACGGACTCAAAATCATGTCAGAACCATTTGATAAACCGCAAGCCGCGAAAGCAAAGACGGTCTGCGGTGGCACGTTGACGGATACCAGCGGTTACCCAAGCGCGATCTATCGCGGTGAGCAAATATATTTTTGTATCCCCGCCTGCCTGCGCGCTTTCGAAAAGAACCCCGACGCTTTTATGGCGGGCGAGATCGAACATCCATTAGATGAAGATTGAACGAAAGAAGATAACAAATAGTATGTCCGACACAAAACAACTCACTCTCCCCATCACAGGCATGACCTGCGCCAACTGCGTTGCGACCGTTGAACGCAACCTCAAGAAACTCGATGGCGTCAACTCGGCGGTTGTCAATCTCTCGTCCGAACGCGCCACTGTGGACTTTGATTCCGCCAAGCTGGGAATCACAGATTTCATTGCCCGAGTCAATCGCGCGGGATACGGCGTGGCGACTGGCGACGCCGAGATCATCATCAAGCGACTCTCCGATGATAACGATGCGCGGCGGCTTGAAAAGTCGCTTGCGAGTCTTGAGGGCGTGCTCGAAGCGCAAGTCAATTATGCAAACGAAAAAGCGCGCGTGCGTTACGTGCCGACAGTGGTGAGTCAGTCTGAGATCCGCGCGGCAATTTCAAAGTCGGGGTTTGAGGCGGTGGAGTTGGGCGGCGAAGCGGAAGATGCCGAAGCCATCGCGCGCGAACATGAGATTCAGGAACAGCGGCGTCTGTTCATCATCGGTTTGATCTTCACGGTCCCGTTGTTTGTTTTTTCGATGCTGCGCGATTTTAATTTCTTCGGGCATTGGGCGCACGAAAGTTGGGTGAACCTAACGATGATGCTCGTTGCCGCGCCTGTTCAATTTTATGTGGGCTGGCAATATTACGTCGGCGCGTACAAGTCACTGCGCAACGGCTCTGCCAACATGGATGTGTTGATCGCGATGGGTTCGTCGGTCGCGTACATCTATTCGGTGTTCATTACATTCGGCGCGATTGCTGGTCACGTGTATTTCGAGACTGCCGCGGTCATCATCACCTTGATTCGACTCGGAAAATTTTTGGAAGCGCGCGCAAAAGGACACACCTCCGAAGTGATTAAAAAACTGATGGGACTCCGCGCCAAAACAGCCCGCGTCATCCGCGACGGGCAGGAGGCTTCCGTTTCGATTGACGATGTGCGCGTCGGCGACGTGGTCCTCGTCAAACCTGGTGAGACGATTCCCGTGGACGGCGTGGTGATCGAAGGCAAGTCCAGCGTGGACGAGTCCATGCTGACGGGCGAATCGCTTCCCGTTGAAAAGAAGCAAGGCGACGCGGTCATCGGCGCGACGTTGAACAAACTCGGCGCGTTGAAATTTGAAGCGACAAAAGTCGGCAAAGAGACCGCGCTCGCGCGAATCATCAAACTCGTTGAAGACGCGCAAGGGAGCAAGGCTCCGATTCAAAAACTAGCCGATCAAGTTTCGGCAGTATTCGTCCCTGTGGTCATTGGCATTGCTTTACTAACTTTTGCTATTTGGTATTTCGTTGTCCCCCAATTTACCAATTACCAATTCTCTGATTCTCCCTTCACCACGGCGTTGATCAACATGGTTGCCGTTCTCGTCATCGCCTGTCCCTGCGCGATGGGACTTGCCACGCCAACCGCTGTGATGGTGGGAACAGGCAAAGGCGCGGAGTTGGGATTGCTGTTCAAAAACAGCGAAGCGCTCGAACGCGCGGGCAAAGTCAATGTTGTGGTGTTGGATAAAACGGGAACGATCACGAAAGGTCAACCCGCGGTGACGGATATTGTGGTACATGGAAAGTGGAAAGTAGACGAGTTGCTGCGTTTCGCGGCAAGTGTTGAAAAAGGAAGCGAACATCCGCTTGGCGAGGCGATCTGGGCGGAGGCGACGGCTCGGGGGTTGGGTTTGGGCGAAGCGGCTGGGTTTGCGGCAGAGGCTGGGCATGGCGTGCAGGCTGAGGTCGAAGGAAGAAGCGTTGCCGTTGGCAATCTCCGCATGATGAACGCGCGGAACTATCCCTTGAATGGGCTCGAATCCGAAGTCTCTCGTTTGCAAGCCGAAGCGAAGACTGCGATGCTTGTCGCGGTTGACGGACAAGTCGCTGGCGTGATCGCGGTGGCGGATACGCTGAAAGAAAATTCAAAAGACGCGATTGATGATCTTCATCGCATGGGTTTGAAAGTTGCGATGATCACAGGCGACAACCAAAAGACAGCAGAGGCGATTGCCAAGCAAGTCGGAATTGATGAAGTGCTGGCTGAAGTTTTACCTGAAGGAAAATCGTCCGAAGTCAAGAAACTCCAATCGAAAATCGAAAATCGTAAATCTGAAATCGTAAATGTGATCGCCATGGTCGGCGACGGCATCAACGACGCTCCCGCGCTCGCGCAAGCCGATGTTGGAATTGCCATCGGCACTGGAACGGATGTCGCCATCGCCGCCGCGCCTGTCACGTTGATGAGCGGCGACCTGCGCGGCGTGGCGCGCGCCATCTCGCTTTCGCGCAAGACGCTCTCGACGATCAAACAGAATTTATTCTGGGCTTTTTTCTACAACGTGATCCTGATCCCCGCCGCCGCGCTCGGTTGGTTGAATCCCATGCTTGCGGCAGGCGCGATGGCGTTCAGCAGTGTGTTCGTGGTGACGAATAGTTTGCGGTTGCGACGGGCAAACATTTAGATAGAAAGGCGGCGATAAGCCGCCTTTTTGTTTGGTGTATACTCACTCCATGCCACAATACTTTACTGTACAGGAAGCTAATGAAACCTTGAAGATCATCCGCCCGCTGATGGATGAAGTGATGCAAATCCGCCAGCGGATTCTTGCCAACCAGCCTGAAATTTGGTCAGCCGTCGAGAAGTCTGCGGGGAACGGTGGCAACCCCACGTTGAGCAAGATGGTCCTTGAATTTGAAAAATTCGACGCGTTGCTTCATCAGATACTGGATACGGGCGCGCAGATCAAAGATATCAACATCGGCTTGCTCGATTTCTCCGCGCTGAAAGACGGACGCGAAGTGTATTTATGTTGGCAACATGGAGAGGGCGACATTGCCTTCTGGCACGAGATCGAAGACGGGTATGCAGGGCGGCAACCGATTCACTCGTTTTAGTAAGGTCGCGCGTTATAGCCGCATCCGATTCAAACAAATCCATATTGCTCAGGAGAAAAATGAATAAAGGAATTTTGAATGGCATTGTCGCGTATGCGTTGTGGGGGTTCTTCCCGATCTATTGGAAATTGCTCCATGATGTGCCTGCCATTGAATTGCTTGGGCATCGCATTGCGTGGTCATTTTTGTTATTGATCGTTACCATCATGGTCATGCGCCAATGGGATGACTTTCGTTCCGCCTTGAACGCGCGGACATTCCGAATTTATCTCATCGCCGCGATCCTGATCGGCGTCAACTGGTTGACGTATGTGTGGGCGGTCAACGCGGGGTTTATCGTCGAAACCAGTTTGGGCTATTTTATCAATCCCTTGCTGAGTGTGTTGATGGGTGTAATCTTCCTGCGCGAGCGATTACGCTCTGCGCAATGGATTCCCGTCGCGCTTGCCGCGGTAGGGGTGGCGTACCTCGCGTTCGCGTATGGTCGCCTTCCATGGATCGCGCTACTGCTGGCGTTCACTTTTGGATTTTACGGACTGACGAAAAAGCTCGCGCCGCTTGGCTCGGTGTTCGGTCTCACACTCGAAACGGGGATACTTTTTCTGCCCGCGGTTGCTTATCTCGGATGGGCGGAAGTCAATGGAAGCGCGGCATTTTTACACACGGGAACAACTCCCGACCTGCTGATGATCGGCGCGGGCGTGGTGACGACCATCCCGCTGTTGCTGTTTGCCTCCGCCGCGAAGCAGATCCCCCTTTCGATGATCGGCATCTTGCAATATCTCGCGCCGACGATTCAATTCCTGATCGGTGTGTTTGTCTATGACGAACCCTTCGACCAATCACGGCTGATCGGTTTCAGCATTGTGTGGCTTGCCTTAATCGTCTTCTGGGTGGAGAACTATTGGGCTAGCCGCGTTCCGTTGTCTGCGCTTTCCACGGTGAGCGAAAAATAGCCGCGCCGCAGGCTACATAGAGCAGGGGATGTTTGGAAGCCTCCTCGGGTTTAACGATAAAATCGCCGTGTTATACTGCGTGAGGAGGCTTCAGGCACGTGAACACCAGTCGCTTTCGAAAAATCTTTCAACCCCTCTTTGGAACCGATCGGCGGAATTTGACCGCGCGGTTGTTACATTCGATGATCTGGGCGGTGATGATCATCGGCGCGCTGATTCTTCTTTTCGATCTACTCGAGGGGAAAGCATCCTTCGACGCAAGAACGAGCATCATCTTCGGTTTGCTGGTCGAACAATTTCTTCTGCTCCTCCTTTTGAGATTGGGATATGTGAATACCGCCACCAACATCGCCTTGCTCTCGTTGTGGGGCGCGATGACCTACGGGGCATGGTATTCGGATGGCGTGCATGACTTGGCGATTTACGTATACATGCTCGTTATTCTCATTGCCGCCCTGTTGGCAGACTGGCGAATTCCCATTTTCATTGCCGCGATAAGCATCGTCGCGATTTGGGGCATGGCGATTGCCGAGTTGCGCGGAGATTTGGTCCCGCAGATCGATTCGGCGCTGGGTCGCGCGCGTGATCTGACCGCGATCTTTGCCTTCCTGGTTTTTCTCATCTTTTTATTGATCAAAATTCTGCGCGATGATCATGAAAAAACTCAAGAGGATTTTGCGGGCAGGTTGCGCGCGGAAAAAGCGTTGCGCGAAGGCGAGGAACGATTCCGCAGCATTTTTCAATCCAGCCCGATTGCGATCGTTCTGACCAGCCTCAACGAGGGACGGTTGCTCGACGCTAATGCGGCGTATTGGAGGTTAACCGGTTTTATTCCAAGCCAGGCGCTGGGGCGCACCTCTATTGAATTGGGGATTTGGGAGGATGAATCACTGCGGAGAAAATTCGTTACAAAACTGCGCGAGGAGAAAACAATCCACAACCCCGTCTACGAATTTTTTTCCGCCGCAGGCGAGACGAAGATCACAGACGCGTATTATGAGTTGATCGATTTCGATGACAAGCCCGCGATTCTCTCCTTGTTTCTGGATGTCACAAAACAAAAACAGGCTCAAGACGCCCTCTTTCAAAGCGAACGCCGCATGCGCGCCATATTCGACGCAATTCCCGATATGCTCTTCGAGTTACAGCGCGATGGAACGATTTTGCGATTTGTCCCATCCGCGTTGTTCGACCCATTGATGCCGCCTGAGGAATTCCTCGGTAAAAAAGTGTCGGAGGTGCTTCCGCCGCTCGCGGAACAGACGGCATTCGCCATAACTCGCGCGCTGGAATCGGGCCAGGTAAACGCGTTTGAATATCAGATGCCGCAAAGCGGGGAGCGCAAAACGTTCGAAGCCCGGATCATATCCATCGACTCCG
The DNA here is from genome assembly GCF_057138825.1 of Candidatus Defluviilinea gracilis. NCBI lineage: Bacteria > Bacillati > Chloroflexota > Anaerolineae > Anaerolineales > Candidatus Villigracilaceae > Candidatus Defluviilinea > Candidatus Defluviilinea gracilis. Next base: position 45,394 of record NZ_DBNHEF010000028.1, on the reverse strand, counting down.
ATACCGTCATGGCGATGATCCGGGATGTGTCTCTCGTCAAATGGATAGCCACCGAACGTGAAAAACTGATCAACGAACTGGAGGCAAAAAATGCGGAACTCGAACGGTTTGTGTATACCGTCTCGCATGATTTAAAGTCTCCGTTGGTGACCATCGTAGGTTTTTTGGGCTATCTCGAAGAAGATCTCAAGCGCGGCGATATGGAAGTACTGCGGAAGGATGTCCAGCGCATTTACCTCGCCGCGTATAAAATGCAAGACTTGTTGAAAGACCTGCTGGAACTCTCGCGCGTTGGGAGGGCGCTGAATCCTCCACAGATGGTTTCATTCGGAGAACTTGTCGAAGAAGCGCTCGAATTGACCGAAGGAAGCCTGCAGGCGCGCGGCGCGCGAACTTTGATTCAGCCGGACCTGCCGGTTGTATATGGCGACCACCAGCGTTTATTGGAACTTTTGCAGAACCTGATTGACAATGCCGCCAAATATATGGGCGATCAGGTCGACCCGACGATTGAAATTGGGCAGGCTGGGCGCGAAGGCGGCAAGCCGATCCTGTTTGTCCGTGACAATGGAATCGGCATCGCGCCGGAATACCATGAAAAAATCTTTGGTTTGTTCAATAAACTAGACCCGGGCGCCGATGGGACCGGTGTGGGGCTGGCGCTCGCCAAACGAATTGTCGAATTCCACGACGGCAGATTGTGGGTCGAAAGCGAGGCGGGGAAAGGCGCCACGTTCTACTTTACGCTTCCCTCCCAGTCCGAGTCTGCGCGCTAACCCATGTCTCACTCTCCCTTTCGGCGACTGCAAGAAGCATTCATCGAACCTCCTCAGATCGCGGAGGATATTGCGCTCCGTCATAAGTCGCGCCTGCTGAATATCTTTCTATTGATCATGATCGTGATCTTTATGGGCGTGGATGGTTATTACCTCGCCTCTATCCCGGGTTACCAGCCTCCCTGGTATGGGTATGTTTTTCTGGTTGGGTCTTACGTTGTGAATCGCGCTGGTTTCTACCGCGCTTCGGCGTTGTCGATCCTCATTATGTTCCCGGTGGTCATCTTCATCAATATCGTTTCCGGCACGTCCTCATCTCCTGTGACAACCATCTATTATCTGATCCCAGGGCTGATCCTGGCTGGGATATTACTCTCGCTCAAACTAACTATTCTCTTTGCGGTCGTTGAGGCGGCAATCCTGCTTTCCATTCCCTTTGCCGCGCCGCAATCTTTTGCCGATTTTGAATCCATCATTGGGCCTCTCTCCGCTTTTCTCATCAGCGCTGTGCTGGTATTAGTTTCGATCAGCCACCGCAACAGGGTGGAAGCGGAGCGGCAAGAAGAACTGCGTAGAAGCGAAGAACGCTATCGTTTGATCTCGTCGGTCACCTCCGATTATGTGTTCTCCAACATACAGGACGAAAAGGGCGACATCGCGCTTAACTGGGTGGCGGGAGCGTTCGAGCGGATATCGGGCTATACGGTGCAAGAATTCAATGAGCGCGGCGGGTGGGTGGCTACGATCTACCCCGACGATATCGAGAAGGACGCGCGCGATATGGACAAAATTCGCAGGGGCGAAACGGTGATCTCAGAATTGCGGACCGTTCATAAAGACGGCTCGATCCGCTGGGTGAGAAATTATGCTCATCCTGTTTTGGATTCGCAACAAAATACATTGATCGGCATTTATGGCGCGGTTCAGGATGTCACCGAACAAAAGCAGGTTCAACAAGAACGCGAGGACTTGATCAGGGAATTGGAAGCCAAAAATGCCGAACTGGAGCAATTCGCCTACACGGTTTCGCATGACCTGAAAGCGCCGCTTATCACGATCAAAGGTTTCCTCGGTTTTCTCCCCGAAGACGCGCGCTCGGGAAATGTGGAGCGGCTTGAAGGCGATCTCCGGCGCATTGGCGATGCAACGGAGAAAATGCGCAAACTATTGGACGACCTTCTTGAGCTTTCAAGGATTGGGAGGCTGACGAATCCGCCCACTGTCATAGCGCTCAAAGCATTAATTGACGAAACTCTCGGCTTGCTCCAGGGTCGCCTGGCGGAAAGAAAAATCCGTATCACCATTGAGGATGATCTGCCTTTCCTCTATGGAGACCGGAGCCGCCTCTTGGAAGTTCTACAAAACGTATTCGACAACGCGTTGAAATTCATGGGCGATCAATCGAATCCGCAGATTGAAATAGGCGGGCAAAAGGAACCGCAGAATGGGTTTGTAACGATCTTTGTGCGCGATAACGGCATAGGCATTGCGCCGCAATATCATGAGCAGATCTTTGGCTTGTTCAACCGGTTGAATCCAAAGATCGACGGGACAGGCGTGGGCTTGGCGCTTGCCAAGAGGATCGTTGAATTTCATGGCGGCAGAATTTGGGTGGAGAGCCGGGTGGGCGAGGGCGCCACGTTTTACTTCACGCTTCCGCTGGCGGACCAAGCCAGCCCGGCGAGCGAATCGCCCTCATCCTGATGGAAAAGCGGATAATGCCGGGTCGGATTGTATCTATTTTCACAAACGGGAGTATAATCCTTGCGTTTGCAAAGACCGGCTCGCTTCTTCGCGTTGTTAGAAACCCTGGAGTACGAGAAAATCGCTTGTCATAGACGGTCTTCACGAAAGTTCAGGCAACGTGTCGCCTGCCTTGACGCAGTACAACTACGTCAAGAACTTCGTGCAGACGCAGCGCAATTGCGTCAAGAACTTCAGCATCAAGAACTTCACGGTTGGAAACGAGTTGTATTTCGGAGCGCATGATGATCAAACTCAGTTACAGCACCTTTGGGTTAACCAACCTCGATTTTTTGCGCGCCATCGAAGTGGTGGACAAAGCGGGCTACCCCGGCGTGGAACTCTCGTTTCACCGCGACCAATTCAACCCGTTCAACCTGACCGACGACGATCTCGACGCGATCAAGCGGAAGCTCGACTCGCTGGAAGTGACCGCGGCTTGCATGTCCACCGCCTCGCATTTCTTCACGCCGCAGCGTCCGCACGAACCTTCGTTGATGACTCCCGATCTGGCGGGACGCAAACGCCGCATTGAGCTTGTCCGCAGGGGAGTGCATGTTGCCCGCAGGCTGGGCATACCGCTCGTCTCGTTTGGAAGCGGCTTCATCCGCGATGAGCATGTGAGCAACCCGTCTGTCAATCCGCGCGAGTTGCTGGTGGATAGTATCCATCAATGCCTTTCGTCGTTGCGCGACGACGACAACATCACATTGTTGATCGAGCCTGAGCCCGGCATGTACATCGAGACGCTCGAGCAGGGCATGGATCTCGTGGATGAGATCGGTTCATCGCGTTTCCAATTGCACCTCGATCTGAATCATAACTATTGCTCCGAGACGAACTATCTTGAGGCGCTGGGCAAAGCCGCGCCGCGCGCGAAGTTTTTGCACGTGTCCGATTCGCAGGAGGGTTATAACCTAAAGCTGGTGAAGGCGAGTGACGACCTCAAGATGGATTTGAACTTTGCCAAATACCTGATCTACTTCCCCGAGACAGCGGATTATCTTTTAGTTGACCCCGATCACCCGATTTATTTTTACGATGAGCCCCCCGGCGCAAAGCAAAAGAAACTGATCGAAGCGATTCTGGGATCGGTGAACATCTCCGTGCCGCCCGCTTTTGTGGATTACAACAGCCTGTATGCGGGGCAGTCTCCGTTTGAGAGCGAAATTTTCGTCTACCTCATTTCGGTTCCGGGCTTGACTTACGATGTGCTGGAACGCGCTCGCCCGATCATCATCTATTTGCGAAGCACGAAAGACACAAACGGAAAACTTCTGATGGATAAGATGGTCGCCAACACGTTGACGGGCATTGTCCACTTCCACGAGATCCCCGGCGAGGGGACGATGGATTTTGCCGCCACGTTCAAGACCCTCAAAGACAACGGCTTCTCCGGCTATGCCTCGGTGGAGTTGTATCACCATGTGGCGTCGTGGGAAAAAGCGCTCGCGGATAGTTACAAACATTTGTCAAAGTTTGTATAGTACGGCAAACTTCAGTTTGCCTTTGTTTGTATAGTATGGCAAACTCCAGTTTGCCTTTGGAGTATTTTTATGATCAACCTCGAACAACTCGGTTGGGAGACAGCCACCGTCGGCGAACTCGACCATCGCAGATTGAAAGCCCCGCACGTCAAACTGCGCTCTGCGAAACCGGGCGCGGCTGGCGACGTGGTCTATTCGGTGGATTTGCGGATCAACCTGCCGAATTCTGTTTTCCTCTCATCCACCGAAATGCACTCCTTTGAGCATTTCTTATTGTGGGGATTCCAAAAGTATATGCCGCAGAATTTCATCTCCATCGGTTTGATGGGATGCCAGACCGGCTTCTATCTGGTTTTGCTCAATGAAGGACGCTCCGAAGCCGTGATGGATGTGTACGAAAAAATATTAAATGATATCTTGGTTGCCGCCGAAGTCCCTTACGCCAACATCGAACAATGCGGCAATTATAAGAATCACAGCCTCGAGATGGCGCAGGCTCTCGCGCAAAGGGTGTTAGACGCGAAAGCAGACTGGCGTCAGATCGTGTAGAGTTGGGACGAGAATGACCACGCGCAAAGTCACCTATCAACACACAATCGAATACGAGGTGATCAACACCTCGGGCTTGTTCCACCCGCAAAATTGGGCGTTGCTTTCGGTCGGCAAGATCGAAGACGCGCGCCGCTTTGTGGTGGTGGACGCCAACGTGGAAAAATATCACGGCGCCGCCATCCGCGCGTATTTTGATTTTCATCATGTGGATGCGCGTATTGTTATCTTTCCCGGCGGCGAGGAAAACAAGACGCTGGATCACTACCTCGCCCTTGCGCATGAACTCGACCTTTTTCCGATTCATCGCCGCGACGAGCCGATCATTGCCATCGGCGGCGGCGTGCTCACCGACCTGGTGGGCTTCGTGGCGGCGAGTCATCGCCGCGGCGTGCCGTACATCAAAGTACCGACCACGTTGATGGGGTATGTGGACGCCTCCATCGGCATCAAGACCGGCTTTAACTTCAACGGCAACAAGAATCGCCTCGGCGCTTTTCATGCCCCTCAAACTGTTCTGCTCGACAAAACGCTTCTCAAAACCCTTCCGCGCCGTCACCTCCTCAACGGCGTGTGCGAGATCATCAAACTTGCCGTCGTCTGCGATGCCGAATTGTTCGACCTGCTTGAATTGCATGGAGCGCAAAGTGTGGCGTCGCATTTTCAAAATGGAGAAAGCGACGTCCTACTCGACCGCGCCATCACCGGCATGATCAAGGAGTTGGAGCCGAATCTTTTCGAGGCAGAACTTGCCCGCAAGGTGGATTTCGGTCACACCTTCAGCTACGGATTGGAGACGCGGCACGAGGCGAATTTGCTTCACGGCGAGGCAGTGTTGCTTGACATCCTCCTCTCCACGCTGATTGCGCGCGGACGCAACTTGTTGACGGATTCTGACGCAGAACGCATCTTCCGCTTGACGCGCGAGTTGGGCTTCGCTTTCAACGCCTCTATCCTCGACCCCAGCCTGCTTTACTCCTCGTTGATCGAACGCACGTATCATCGTAACGGACTACAGCGCGTTCCCATGCCGCATGGTATTGGCGGCTGTACTTTCCTCAACGATATTAGCGCGACTGAAATTGAATCTGCTGTAAAAATTTTGGAAGATTGGATGACCAAAGAATATGAAATCCTTTGACAATGTTCATCAACGGGAGATCGATCGGTTCGATCACTTCTCCAGTATTTGGTGGGACTTGAAAGGCGAGATGGGCACTTTGCACATCATCAACCCGCTGAGGACGAAGTTCATCATGGAGCAACTCCCCGCGAACCCGAAGATCCTCGACGTGGGATGCGGCGGGGGGATCCTCTCTGAGGCGTTGGCAAAGGCCGGCGCGCGGGTAACAGGCTTAGACTTGTCCGAAGCGTCCGTCGAGGTGGCGAAACGTCACGCGCAGAGTCAGAATCTCCAAATTGATTATCGCTACGAAAGCGTCCAGGATGTGGCGGATCGAGAGGCGGGGACGTTCGACGGCGTCGCTTGTATGGAAATGCTTGAGCATGTGCCGGAGCCGGGCAAAGTGGTGGCGGCATGCGCGAAGGCGCTCAAACCCGGCGGGCAGGCGTTCTTCTCCACGATCAACCGCACGCCCAAAGCGTTTCTGTTTGCCATCGTCATGGGCGAATATGTTCTGCGTCTGTTGGCGCGCGGCACGCATACCTACTCGATGTTGATCCGCCCGAGCGAACTCAAGCAGTGGAACCGCGAGTCGGGGCTTGATTTTGCGCGCCTCGCCAGCCTGATGTACAATCCCATCACGCGCGGCTGGAAGGTTGCGCCGAATAAAGAAGACGTGAACTACATGGCGCATTTTATTAAAAGCAAAAGCGCAAAGTAAACTTTGCGGTACATTGGAGACATACATGAAGCGATTCTTCGCGCTTTCGAGAACTACTCACGGAGTTTTAGACCTCGCCATGCCGGGCTTTGTTGCCTTGTTGTGGTTGGGCGCATTCCCGCCGTTCTGGACCATCGTCCTATCCCTCTTCACCGCCTTCGCGGCTTATACCGCGATCTATGCGCTCAACGACCTCGTTGGGATTGCCGTAGATAAAGAAAAATTCGCAGGCGGCATCAACGCCGGTTATTCGGTCGAGGCTTCCGATTTGCGCTATCCTCTCGCGCGAAACGCCCTCAGCATTCGCCATGGCGCGCTTTGGTTCGCGGGTTGGTTTGTCGTTGCGATGATCGGGGCGTATGTCCTCAATCCCTTTATCGTTGTCATTCTCGCCTCCGCCGCAATCCTCGAAGTGATCTATGTGCTGCTGCTCAAAGTCACGTATCTGCGCACCTTCGTCAGCGGACTCGTCAAATCCAGCGGACCCATCGCCGCCATCTTTGTGGTTGACCCGAACCCCGATCTCTCGAAAGTAGCGCTTGTCTTGATTTGGATTTTCGTATGGGAGATTGGCGGGCAGAACATCCCCGCCGATTGGAACGATACGGCGGAAGACAAACGAGTCAACGCCAAAACGATTCCGCTTCACTTTGGGACGCGGACCGCCGGCGTCATCGTCCTGTTTGCCCTCGCTCTTACCGTGACGTTCAGCCTGATCCTGCCGCGCGTCTCGCCGCTAACCCTCGGCTTGCCCTACCTGCTCGCCTCCGCCTTCGCCGGTCTCATCCTGCTCCTCAAACCCGGCTTCGACCTCTTCCGCCAACAAAGCGAAGGGCGCATGGCGGCAATGCTCTTCGACCGCGCCAGTTTTTATCCCATGGCGCAATTGGCGATCATTGTGGCGTTTGTGATCTTCTTGTAGGCGTCGCGCTCAGAACAATTTCATTTTGAGACGATGGACGATGGTCTATTGTCCATCGTCAAATCACTTCACGCCCTTCAAAAACGCCAGATCTCCAAAGAACGTCAAAAAGTGACCGACGATCTCCGTCTTCAACCCGGGCGCCCCGAAGATTTCAGGAAGTTTTCCGTCAATGTTATCGTTGGCTTCTTCGAACTTGTGCAAAAACGGACCGATCAACTTTCCATACCACGTGCGCGGCTTGCCAAAGTCAATGATGTGTAACTGTCCGCCAGGTTTCAACACACGGAAGACCTCGCTGGCGGTCGTTATTTTGTCTGGCGTTTTCAAGTGATGGATCATAATGCTGGACATCACGCGGTCAAACGACGCATCGGGGTAGGGGAGTTTGTTGGTGAAGCCGACGTCAAACTTCACATGTGCTTTGCGTTCCCCCGATTTGTAGCGCGCCACCTTCAGCATGTCGGAGTCGGCGTCGAGACCCGTCACCTCCGCGCTGGGTTGCGCCTCCTTTGCCATGATCGCCAGCGTCCCTGTGCCGCAACCCAAATCTAAAACCGCTTGACCGGGCTGAATGTTCGCCTGTTGGATCAACAACGATTTATAGCGCGTATCGCGCACGATATATTTTTGAATGAAATCGAAAAACGGCGTGAGAAAGCGATAACTCAGCGCGGGGATGTATTCTTCGTTCGTGTTAGACATTAACTCCTCCAGGTTTTTTCTTGACGGGGTCGAATTGTAACCGATGGCGCATGTTGCGAGTATAATTTTTGAAACCGAAAACGAAAATAGGTTCTTGACGTAGTTCGATTTTCACAGCGAATCGTGTCGCCTGAGCTTTCGTGAAGCACCGACACCAGGAACATCAGCCGAAGTGAGCGCAGTGATTTAGGCTCTTATCTCAAAAGTCTCTGTGAACTCTGCGGCTGTGGAAAAAAGGAGTAACCAATGAACATCAACTTCGCCATGTGGCGCAAAGCCTCTTGGCAACTCATCAAAATGGACAGCAAAAAAGAATGGGACGCGCTCGACGTGGTCTCGAAATGGCTGATCGCCACGCGCTCGGCAGTGACGTTGGTCACCGTCTATTCCTGCGTGATCGCGGGCATCCTCGCCGCGCGCGACGGCTACTTCTCGTGGATTCCCTTCCTCATCGTGACCTTCGGCTTGTTCATCGCGCACGGCACAAACAACCTGCTCAACGATTACACCGATTTCTCACGCGGCGTGGACAAGGATAACTACTTCCGCACGCAATACGGCGTCCATCCGCTTGTGCAGGGATTCTTCACCAAGGCGCAACAGATCCGTTGGTTTTTGGCGAGCGGCTTTCTCGCAACGCTCGCAGGTGTGTACGTCTTTCTGAGCACAGGCTTCAACACAACCGTGATCGGATTATTCGTCTTCGGCGCGATTGCTCTGCTCGCGTACACCTATCCGTTCAAATATTGGGGACTTGGCGAATTTACGATCTTCCTCATTTGGGGTCCCATCATCATCGGCGGCGTGTATTATGTGCTGGCATTGTTCAGCGGACACGAGATCGTCATGTCCAATGTGTGGAGCGCGGTATTGGCGGGCGTGCCGTATGGTCTCGGCGTTGCGAGCATCAACATCGCCAAGCACATTGACAAACACGACGACGACAAAGCCAAAGGCGTCGGCACGTTCCCTGTCCGCGTGGGTGAGGCGTTCGCGCGACGCGCCGATCAAGTCGCCATCGTCCTCATCTATGTTGTCATCGCGTATCTCGTCTTCGTCTCGCGCTATTTCACCCCCGCCATGCTCATCGTCTTTCTCGCGTCCAAAGATGCGTTGAACGCAATCAAGGTTTTGAATCATCCCAAACCCGCGCAAGCCCCTGAACAAGCCCGCGCGTTCTGGCCCGTTTGGTTTTCGGGCTTCGCCTTCCAACACAATCGTCAATTCGGCGGCTACATTTTGCTCGGCTTGATCATTGATGCACTGCTCCGAACATATCTTCCAGCCTTTTGGGTCTTCTAATCTCTAGTCTCCAATCTCCAGTTCTCTAATTTCCAACCACGCGGGTTCGGGGTTTGCCAAAACACCGAACCCGATTTTCCCATCGGGGGTAAACGATGCGTATTGATTATCTATCCAGATGACCAACCCCAGAGGCGGATTCGGACTCACAGCCGACTCAAACACTTGGACGTTATCCACTTCGAGCGACACTCGCTTCTCTCCCCAAGTGAGGCTGTATCTGTGCCATTCGGTATTATCCACGCTGACGGCGACTCCGTCCTCGCCGATGATGCTTCCCAACATTCGACGCGTCATCTTTCGTGAAAACGGAAACGCTATCCCCGCGAGAATCAACAACGGATGAAATGTTGGCGAACGAAATGTTTGCGCCATGAATCCATTTGCCACTCCGCGCTGAGCGGAGGGCTGAGCGTTGGTTGCGAAGCCCGTAGTCGAAGCGTCCTTCGACTGCGTTCGTCGCAACTTACGCTCCTCGCTCCGCTCAGGACGGAAGTCTTTGAAAGATAAATAATTCTCTTTCGACGCGCCGAAGAACCAAACCGCATTCGGTAACGCGGGCATTCGAAACGGATTCCCTCCGAAGCCGAGCGACAACCCAAACGGATCGTTCCATAAGCCGAAGCCCCACGTCCCAGGGATGGAGTCGCTTGAGGTGCGGGCGAGCAGGCTGAGGCGGAGAGGGAAGCGATGCGGGAATCGTCGGCGTGAGAGTCGCGCGTAATCATCCAATTGCGCGTTGCGATATTCGTTTGCATTCCCAGCAGGGATGGAGAGTCGCCAGCCGCGTTCGATCTCGTCCACGCGCGCGTTGGGCGTGATGTGTGGGGTTAACGTCGGTTGAGCCATTTGCGCCCCAGTGTGAACAGACCGATGGCGACCCACACCGCGTTGAGACCTGTGGTGGCGTATGCGCCGAGCGTGAATGTGTAAATGACGAGGAACGCGCCCGCCACGATGTTCATGCCTTGATAGAGCAGTGAATCGCCATCCGCTTTTTTGAGCGAGACCAACGCATAGGCGAGGAGGAAGAGGACGGAACCCGTCCAGCCGAGGATTTGGATGAACAAATGCGGTGACATATATTTTGAATTATAATCTCGAGAATGAGTTCCGAGCTATGATGGGAGTAGAATATGTTTAGGAAGCCTTTGGAATGGTTACAAAGAAATTGGTGGGGAATTACTATTGCTTACCTTATTGTTTTTGTAACGATTTACCTTGCTATTTGGCAACTTGCAGAACCTCTCGGAGTACCCGATGAAATTGAGAAATTCCCGCAATTTGTATCTTCGCGAGTTTTCATTCATCTTCTAATAACTTTTGTAATTGCTGCATACGTAACGCTTTTTCTCGATATAGGACTCAGGCGCATATATTGGCAAGAAATGAACCCTCATTTGTTTGGATTATCCAACACTCAGCGCGTTTTCAGAATCTTGCAACGCTTATATTTTCTACAGGAAGATATAACTATTGGCAAATGGAGGCTGGTTTATACTGTTGATGAAAATGGAAACGATTTTCTTCGCGAAGAACTAGTCGTTATTCCAGTTCGATGTAAGGGTTATTTTTACTATAAAGGCTACAGCATCCCCGACAACGCTCCGAGAGGCTTCACTATGAACGTTTCGGCTAGAAATCCGATTGACGAGACTCCCTTGGATGTCATTGAATTATCTCGAAATGAAGGCAAAATTCGTTACGCTATTTTTCTTGATCACCCTAGTGAAGAAAACCAACTTTCACCCCTAACTATTGAGTGCAAGCGTCTTGGCGAATGGAAGGAACTTATCGAAACTGGAAATGCCCACGGGTCTTTGGGTGTAACTCACGTGACAAGTGAACTCAGTATTGAATTCATTGCCCCAAGAGGTAAAAAGTGGAAAGCATTCCATCGAACCCCTTCGATAGGAGCCTATCGGATAGATTTTTCGGATAACAATTTATCTCGTGTAGTTTGGCAGATATCCGACCTGTCTCCCAGAAAGCTCACATATTCATTATTTCTTGAATCAGACTAATTAAAATTTAGATAGGATATTGTATATGAAAGATGTACTGAAAAAAAGATTATTATTTGTACCAGACGATGATGATGGTGGCGGTCCTCCTCCTCCTCCTTGAGACGGGATGATAAGTAAAACTCCTTAACAAGTTTCACGTCCATTCCCCAACCTTCTCCATCACCTTATATGGATCGAACGCGTCGCGGAGACCGTCGCCGATGTAGTTGACGGAGATGATGGTGAGGAAGATGGCTATGCCTGGGAAGATTGCCAGCCACGGGTATTTGGTGAAGTGATCCTGCGCGGTGTAAATGAGATTGCCCCACGAGGGAGTTGGTTGCTGGATGCCAAAGTTGAGGAAGCTCAAGCCTGCCTCTTGAATGATGGCGTAGCCGAGTTGCAAGGTCGCTTCGACGATGACGACGCCGATCCCATTGGGGAGGATGTGACCGAGCATGATGCGTCCATCGGAGGAGCCGAGGGCGCGCGCGGCTGAGACATAGTCCATTTCGCGCAGGGTGAGGAAGGCGGCGCGGACGAGGCGGGCAAACGTCATCCACGAGAGGATGCCGATGACGAGGCTGATGGTCAACACGCTGTTACGTTGAAAGATGGGGAGTTCCACTTCGCGCAATATCGCCGCGAGCAGGATCAAAACGAGGAAAGATGGCAAAGATAGAAACGCGTCTGTGATGCGCATGAGGACGGTGTCAATTTTGCCGCCGTAGTAGCCAGCCAACGCGCCGACAGGGACTCCGATGAGGAGTGAAATTGCCACAGCGATACCGCCGACGGCTAGCGAGATGCGTCCGCCGTAGAGGATGCGCGTGAGCAGGTCGCGCCCGAGCGCGTCGGTGCCGAGGAGGTATGTGGACGATGGAGGTAAATATTTTTCGGCGAGATTCGATTTTTCAGAATCGAACGGCGAGACGAAAGCGAACACACACACAACGAGGATGATGCTGATGATGACCATACCCACGATCGCGCCGCGATGACGGGTGAAGCGTTTCCAGATGGTGGAGGAGAGGTTGGTAGGTTGGTTGTTCATGAACTATGACGATGGTAGAGTGGCTCTGCTAACCGCAGAATATCACTTATCAGCGAGAAATTTTATTCACTTGCCTCTCACGCTATCAATCCCGAAGGGATGGCAGATTTATAGAAAATGGCGCAAATCACCATCAAACCCTGAAGGGGTGATATGTCCTCATGCAAAATTATGACACCCCTTCGGGGTTGGCAATCCGTATTATGCGAATCGATAATCATTTCACTCCTTCGGAGTTTTAAATGCGCTCTTTGCCAGACTCCGTCCTGAGCGGAGTATCCTTCGTCTTCGTTCGTCGCAACTTACGCTTCTCACTCCGCTCAGGACGGATAACTTATTCATACCTCACCCTCGGGTCGAGGTAGGCATAGAGAACATCAGCAATTAAATTGCAGAGGATGATGAATGCCGCGCCGATGATGAGGACCGCGAGCAATAACGGATAATCGCGGTCAACGGCGGATTGGTAGTAGAGACGTCCCATACCGGGCCATGCAAAAATGGATTCGATCAACACCGCGCCGGTGAAAATATAGGGCAGGTCGAGCGCGAGCAAGGTGACGATGGGAATCAGCGCGTTGCTGAGGGCGTGTTTGAAGATGACGTTACGTTCGGTGAGTCCGCGGGCGCGCGCCGATTTGAGATAGTTCAACGGGAGGATTTCGAGCATGCTCGAACGGAGAAAACGCGAGTACCAGGCGACCCAGCCCAAAGTCCCGGTAAGAACCGGGAGAACCAGATGGGCGAGTCGGTCGGAGAGGGAGAATCCGCCGTCTAGGGAGGAGATGCCGCCAGCGGGTAAAAGGGGTTCTCCTGTCCAGGGATTTTTTAACCACGCGTAGAAAATGATGATGAGCAGAAGCCCCAGCCAAAATTCTGGAATGGCTTGACCCGCGAAGGAAAATGTTGTGGCGAAAAAGTCGAAGAGGGAATATTGTTTGATGGCGGAGTAGATGCCGAGCGGGATGGCGATGATGAGCGCGACCAGCATGGTGATGGACATGAGGTAGACGGTGTTGGGAAGGCGCGACGCAATTTCGTCCAGCGCGGGTTTGCGCGTGCGATACGAAAGACCGAAATCGCCGCGCAGGATTCCTTTGCGTGAGCCGGCTTCATCTTTGATGCCATCGCCGTCGGAGTCGATTTTTGTCCAGTCGTTGCCGACGAGCCAGTAGACGTATTGGAGGGGAAGAGGCTGGTCAAGCCCGAACTGTCGTTTGAGTTGTTCGATCCGTTCGGGACGCGGACGCCTGCCAGCATACGCGGTGATGGGTCCGCCGGGCGCGACGTTGACCAGCGTGAAGAGGATCACGCTGAGGAGGAACAGCAAGCCGACCGTTTGAATGAGGCGGCGGAGGATGTATGTAGTCATCTAGTCCGGTAGTTACTTAGTCGCTTAGTTACTTAGTCGCTTAGTCACTTAGTTGCTTAGTCGAATAGTCTGAGAATGTTTAACCGCGAAGCACGCTAAGAGCGCAAAGAAATTAATTCTTCGCGTCCTTCGCGGTCTTCGCGGTTAATGATTTTTTTGATTCTCAATGTCTCCGTGACTCAGCGGCAAAATTATTTCAATGTCCAATCGGCGATATTCCATGTGACCAGATCGTTGACGGTGGACTGCACGCCGACAAGCCGCGCGGAGTAGGCTTCGAGGTTGGGAGTGGTGAAGAGATACACGAGCGGCACATCTTCATTGAGGATGTCTGCGATTTTGCAGAACGTTTCTTTGCGCGAGGCTTCATCGAGCGTGTACGCTTCGTCGATCAGCGCGTCCACTTCGGGATTGTCGTAGCGCATCACGTTGTAGCCGCTACCCGGCACGAGCGCTTCTTGCGAATACAGTTCCCAAATGTAATCGGTGGGGTCAACGCCCGCGTACCCGTCGTCCCAAATGTCAATATCGTAGTTGCCACTTTGTTCGATGCCGCCGTTCTCGGCTTGATCCCACAGGATACTGCCTTCGACGACCGTGATATTCATCTTGATTCCGATGTCGCCGAGTTCTTCCGCGATGAGTTGTTGAGTCAATTCGAGCGGTTCGCCGAATTCAGCATAGGTGATGAATTCCATTTCCATTTTGTAGCCTTCGGGCGCGCCGGTGGAGCAACCGTGACATTCTCGGACTCCATCGCCGTCTGAATCGGTCCAGCCTGCTTTTTCGAGCATCGCTTTTGCGCCTTCAGGATCGAACGCGGGGCGCGGCACATTGCATTGATACGGCGGGCGGAAGAACTCCGTCCATGTGGGGGTGGTCAGCCCGTAGAAAATTTCGGAGGAGATGGTGTCAACATCCACAGCGGAACGAATCGCTTTCCGCACGTTGACGTCAGAAAGGATGGGGTGAGGAGTCGCCACCGGATCCACCGTCCCTTTTGCCGCGAGATTGAAGTACAGCCGCATCACCCAACGGTCGGTCGGACTCAGACTGACCTTTGCTTTTTCCGAACCTTCGAGGTCCTTCGCCGTGTTGGCGTTGATCCACATGTCAATATCCGCATCGCCGTTCAACATCATCGTCTTGCGCACGGCATCGTCAGGGACGATCTGCACGATCACCTGATCGAGGCTGGGTTTCGGCGCGAGATAATAATTGTCGTTCTTGTGGAATGTCATGTGATCGCCCGCGACCCAATCATGCAGCACGAAAGGACCGTCGCTCAACGGTTCGCGTCCGCAGTCCCATGCGAGGAATCCCTGCTCGATGTCGCAGTAATGCGCGGGCCAAATGGCGATCTGCTCGCCGCCGAATTGTGTGAGGTAGCCGGGATAAATGGTGTTGTAGTTGACGACGAAGGAATTCTGGCTCAACTGCTCGACCGAATCAATGTAATCAATGCCGGGAATCCATGTGCCGTTGACTGGATCGGTGATCGCATTCCAAGTGAACAACACATCGTCAGCGGTCACTTGATTGCCGTCCTGCCACAACACATCCTGGCGCATCGTCCATGTGACCGCCATGGTCCCCGCTTCGTCGTCAATCGTCACGCCGCCATTTTCAACAGTGGGTAATTCTGCGGCGAGTTCGGGGAAAACATTTCCGTTCGGGTCAATGTCTGCCATGCCGAGCAGAACGAGTTCCATCACCAGCGCGTCGTAGCCGGTATCCGCGACCATCGGGTTAAACGATGGCGGGTCTTCGCCGATGACAATGGTGATACTTTTTTCCGAACCTGTTTCAGAACCTGTTGGAGAGGCGGGTTCTTCAGTCGCCGTGGGTTGTGATGCTGGTCCGCATGAAACGATTGCCAGCGAGACTATGACCGCGAAGGTCAGAAAGAACAACGCGCGCTTTTTGGTGAACATTGGTCCTCCTGCAAATTTTAAATTTTTTCTCTTGCTTATTTGCCACAGAGAACCCAGAGGTTTTGAGGTTTTCTCTGAGAACTCTGTGATCTCTGTGGCTAAGTTGCTTGCACAAGAGTTTATTTCGCAAACGCCGTATTATTGCACGGATTGTCTGCGATGTTAAGGTTTTTGCAAGACGAATTTACGAGTAAAATGTCCCCCATGAGAACCGTATTCTGGGAAGACAACCAAGTCAAAATGATAGACCAGCGGGTTTTGCCCGCGCGCTTCGAAGTCGCATCGTACAACGATCACAAATCCGTCGCGCAAGCGATTACGGATATGGTCGTACGCGGCGCGCCCGCCATCGGAGCGACTGCCGCTTTCGGACTCGCGCTCGCGGGATTCGAATCCGCTTCCACTTCGACGGGCGACCTGCTCGCCGATTTGGAATCTGCCGCGTCCACGTTGAAGGCTTCGCGTCCCACCGCAGTGAATCTTGCATGGGCGGTGGACAGGGTATTGCGTATTGCGTACTCCGTAAACGGATCGGCGGATGAGTTGCGAGAGGCTGTGTTAAGGGAAGCGCAGAAGATAGCCGATGAAGATGTGGAAATCAACAAGCGCATGGCAGAGCACGGCGCGACGTTAATCAACGACGGCGATACGATCATCCATCACTGCAACACAGGCGCGCTCGCCGCAGTGGACTGGGGGACCGCGCTCGGAGTCATCCGCACCGCGCACGAACAAGGGAAAAAGATTCACGTGTTGGTAGATGAGACTCGTCCGCGCTTGCAGGGAGCGCGTCTCACCGCGTGGGAACTGGAGCAATACAACATCCCCTACGAGATCATCAGCGATAACACGGCGGGCTATTTCCTCAAAGCGGGCAAAGCGCAAAAATGTTTTGTCGGCTCTGATCGCACCGCCGCGAACGGCGACGTGGCAAATAAAATAGGCACGTACATGCTTGCCCTCGCCGCGAAAGACAATGGCGTTCCGTTTTATCCCGTCGTGCCGACTTCCACGATTGACCTCTCGCTTTCACACGGAGATCAAATCCCAATCGAAGAACGCAATCCCGAAGAAGTGCTGGGCTTGGAATTCAAAGGCGAGCGCGTGACGCCGAAGAATGCCAAAGCGCGCAACATCGCCTTCGATGTGACGCCGAATCGTTTGGTCACAGCCATTGTCACTGAGAACGGAATCGCATATCCGCCGTTTGAGGAGAGTTTGAAGAAAGTGGTGTTGGGAAGCTAATGTCCTTTTTTCAACCTACCCCGACGAGCCGTTACGACCTCCGCTTTTCCATTGCAGGCATTCCTGTGCGCGTGCATCCGCTGTTTTGGCTGATTGCGCTCCTGCTGGGCGCTAGCGGCGACCTGCTTCAGATCGTGATTTGGATTCTTGTTGTTTTCGTTTCCATCCTGATCCATGAACTTGGTCACGCATTTGCATTTCGTTGGTATGGTTTGCGTTCGCAAATTTTGCTCCATTTCTCCGGCGGCTTGACCATCCCCGAAATGTCGCCGTGGGGGAGCGGATACGCAAGCGTCGCCATCGGTCCCGTTCAGCAGATTTTGATCTCGCTGGCTGGACCCGGCGCGGGCTTCTTGCTAGCCGGGCTTATTATTGTTGGCGTTCAACTTCTTGGCGGCTCTGTCGCCAACAATAACTTGTTCGGACTCCTGCCATTGCCTACTTCAGCCACCTTGCCGTTTGGCGGGTTCACAATGAGTATTTTCCTTACGATGATGCTGTGGGTTAATGTTTTTTGGGGTTTGATCAACCTTCTGCCCATCTACCCGCTGGATGGCGGTCAGGTGGCGCGCAACATCCTGCTTATGTACGATCCTATCGGGGGCGTGCGCAAATCGCTTTGGCTGTCGGTGATCGCGGGCGGACTCATGGCTTTGGCGGGCTTCGTTTTATTTCACAGCGCGTACACCGCGCTCCTGTTTGGACTCCTCGCGTTCCAAAGTTATCAGGCTTTGCAAAACCGATTTGGAAGCGGGTATTAAATTAGAAATTTGCAATCCTATTTTCTAGACAATCCCAGTCTCACGTGATAAACTTTCGCCCGTTGACATTGGCGTGACGCAACCCGCGTCACGCCTTTTGATGCGAATACCCCACGCTCCTCTCGCCGTCCTCGGCGAAAGGATATACGCCGAGCAGAAATATATGGACATCCTTCTCACCGGTTCAGTTGCCTACGATTACTTGATGACCTTCCCGGGTCTTTTCAAGGAACAAATCCTTCCGGAACGATTGGCTTCGATCAGTCTTTCGTTCCTCGTCGAATCCATGTCGAAACAGCGCGGCGGTATCGCGCCGAACATTGCTTATTCGATGGCGTTGCTTGGGACAACGCCGCGCGTGATGGCAACCGTCGGCGAAGACTTTGGCGAGTATCGTCAATGGCTCGAATCGAAAGGCGTGGACACCTCCTTGATGAAAGTTATCCCCGGCGAGTTCACCGCCTCGTTCTTTGCGACGACGGATAACGTCTCGGCGCAAATTGCCTCGTTCTATCCCGGAGCGATGGCGCGCTCCTCCACGCAGTCGCTGAAAGAGTTGGACAAAAAACCAGATTTGGTGATCGTTTCCCCGTCCGCGCCGGATGCGATGATGAAGTTTCCCGCCGAATGCCGCGAGTTGGGAATCCCGTATTTGTATGACCCGAGTCAACAAGTGCTTCGTCTCGAAGGCGAAGAATTGGCGCGCGATATGGAAGGCGCGCAGTTTTTGTTCTGCAATGATTACGAGTTCGGGTTGATCTCCAAAAAGACGAACTGGAGTTTGGATCAAATTCTTAAGCATGTCAAAGTATTGGTTATCACGCGCGGCAAAGACGGCGCGGACTTGTACGTCAATGGCGATTCGGTGCATATCCCAACCGTCCCTGAGAAAGAGATCGTAGACCCGACCGGGGTCGGCGACGCCTTCCGCGGCGGATTCCTGGCGGGCTATTCGCGCGGCTTCGACTGGAAGTTGTGCGGCGAGATCGGTTCGCTTGCGGCGGTCTATTGTTTGGAGCAGCGCGGTCCGCAAAGCCATTCGTATTCGCGTCAGGAATTTGTGGAACGGTTTCGAAAGCATTTTGAAGATGGCGGGAAGATGGATGGGTTGTTATAAGTAGTTCGTTCCGCAGTTGAACTGCGGAATGAACGATAAAAAAAAACGGAGCGCGGACTTCAGTCCGCCAATTTCCCGAAAGCGGATTGAAATCCGCAATCCAGAATAATGCGGACTCAAGTCCGCAATCCAGAAGGAGCAATAAATGAGTAATTACGATATCAAAGACATCAGCCAAGCCGAGGGCGGACGCCGCCGCATGGATTGGGCGGAGCGCGAGATGCCCGTCCTGCGCCAGATCCGCGAGCGATTCAAAAAGGAGAAGCCGCTCAAGGGTTTGCGCGTGTCGGCATGTTTGCACGTGACGACTGAGACTGCGAACCTCATGGTCGCGTTGCAAGACGGCGGCGCGGACATTGTCCTCACCGCGTCGAACCCGCTCTCCACGCAGGACGATGTCGCCGCGGCGTTGGTGAATCAGTTCGAGATTCCCACGTACGCGATCAAGGGCGAAGACAAGGTCACGTACTTCAAGCACATCCGCGCCGCGCTCGAACACAAACCGCACATGACGATGGACGATGGCGCAGATCTGGTCTCGTCGCTGTTCTTCATCGAGATGGGTCGCTTTGAAAAACTTGAGCCGTCTCTCGCGAGTTGGGCAAAAGGTCTCTCCGACGATGAACGCAAGGAAATGTTGAAAGGCGTGATCGGCGGCACGGAAGAGACAACTACGGGCGTCATCCGTTTGAAGGCGATGGAAAAAGATAACGTGTTGAAGTTCCCCGTCATCGCGGTGAACGATGCGATGACCAAGCACTTCTTCGACAACCGCTACGGCACGGGTCAATCCACCATTGACGGCATCATCCGCGCGACGAATGTTTTGCTCGCGGGCAAAGTGTTCGTTGTGGCAGGCTACGGCTGGTGCGGACGCGGTCTCGCGTCACGCGCGCGCGGCATGGGCGCGCAGGTCGTCGTCACCGAAGTGGACCCGATGAAGGCGCTCGAAGCGGTGATGGACGGGTATCAAGTGATGCCGATGGGCGATGCCGCCAAGCTCGGCGATTTCTTCTGCACGGTCACCGGCGATCTCAACGTCATTGACGAACATCACTTCGCCGCGATGAAAGACGGCGCGATCGTCGCCAATTCAGGTCACTTCAACGTGGAGATCAACATCCCCGCGCTCGAGAAGATGAGCGTTGGCAAACCGAATCTCGTCCGCCCGTTCGTGGATCAATACACGACAAAAGACGGACGCAAGATCAACATCCTCGGCGAAGGACGACTCATCAACCTCGCCTCTGCCGAAGGGCATCCTGCCTCCGTCATGGACATGTCTTTCGCCAACCAGGCTTTGTCGGCCGAATTCATGGCGAAGAATGCGGATAAATTGGAGAAGAAAGTGTATTCTGTCCCTGCTGAGATTGACCACGAGATCGCCCGCCTCAAACTCGAAGCGATGGGCGTGAAGATCGACACGCTCACAGCGGAACAGACTCACTATTTGAATTCGTGGGAAGAGGGAACTTAGTCAGTTGTAAGTGAACAGTGATCAGTAAGCAGTACAGCCTCGCGGACCTTTGGCATCCGCGAGGCTGTTTGTTTTACGGCTTCGTTTGAATCTTTCCCGCGATGATATCCGCTTTGATCTGTTCCAGCTCGGCTTTAACTTCATCGGAGATCAGTGATTCGAATTGGTAGAACGGAGCCAGCCCGACTTCGCCTGTCTGCAATCCGCCGAAATGGATACCGCCTGCAAATTCATTCTCGATGATGGAT
This sequence comes from Candidatus Defluviilinea gracilis, assembly GCF_057138825.1. Classification (NCBI taxonomy): domain Bacteria; kingdom Bacillati; phylum Chloroflexota; class Anaerolineae; order Anaerolineales; family Candidatus Villigracilaceae; genus Candidatus Defluviilinea; species Candidatus Defluviilinea gracilis. Next base: position 24,852 of record NZ_DBNHEF010000028.1, on the reverse strand, counting down.
CTAACGGTTAGTTCCACGGTTGGCGCGTAGTTTTTCAGGATGCTGGTAAGGACGATACCTTGATATTCTGGAAGCCCATCTGCCCAGTCGAAGTCCACGCCGATGAGATATGCCTCTCCATGCGGCATGATTGCCTTGGCGGCTCCCACGCCCGGGTCATAACCTGCCACCGGAAAGACAATATCTGCGCCCTGGTCCAATAACTGTTGCGCGATGTCTCTGCCTTTTTGTTCGCAATTGAAACATCCCGCAAAAATCCCTTCGTGTTTATGCGGATCCCAGCCAAGGACTTCCACATGAGTTCCGTTTTTCTCGTTGAAATATTCCACGCCGAGGGCGAAGCCGTCCATAAAATCGGTTACGGGAGGAAAATCCGCGCCGCCGAAAGTGCCGACCTTGCCGGTTTTCGATTGTGATGCCGCCAGATACCCCGCGAGGAATGCCGCTTGATCGGTTGCGTACAATTGTGTTCTCAGATTGTCCAGCGGCGGATCGAACGGAAATTCAATCACAAGATATTTCTGCTCCGGGTCTTGTTCAGCCGCGGCATAGATGGCATCCGCTATTTCGGACGTGCCAATGATCAGGTCGCAATCGCCGCGCTGGAATTCAGCGATGTGTTTTTGAAAATCGATCATCTCTCCCGATTCAAGAACTTTTAGATCCCAGCCAAACTCCGTATTGGAATTTTGCATGCCTCGAAATATTGCCTCTTCAAAGCCAGCGCCGGTTAGCCCGTTCGTTCCGGTTACCTGACAGACTCTGCCCGAATCGGTTGGAGGGATGGGCGTGGCAGTTGGCGCGCTTGCCGGCGCTCCGCATGCAGACGGGCTTTTATGCAGATACTTTGTACATTCTTCAACAGTTAGCCCTCGCGTGAGGCGAGAATTGGCGAGTGTGATCAGGTCATCCAATTCCAAGAGATAAACATACACGCCGTTATCTTCGCCGATGGCAAGCAGTTTTCCATTGGGGTGGAAGGCGATATCCCACAAACCCAAGCCGCCGCTGACAAAGGTGTTGAGTTGTTTTCCTGTTGTTGCATCCCAAAGCCTGGCAGTGCCGTCGCGGCTGGCGGTGGCTAGGTGTTGCGCGTCTGGACTAAAGGCGATGGACATGACCTGGCTGGCGTGCCCGCTCAACGTCAGGAGTTCTGAACCGGTTTTTACATCCCAGACCTTTGCGGTGTCGTCGAGGCTGGATGTTGCGATTCGCGATCCATCCGGACTGAAGTCAATTGCAGAGGGCGAAGCGGTATGCCCGCGCAGAGTGATGATCGTTTCGCCTGTGACCGAATCAAGGATCTGCACAGTGTTGTTGTAAATGCCCAACGCAAGTAATGTATCATCCGGGCTGAAAGCGGCAGTGCGGACGGCAGCCGGAAAGAACTGGGTATAAATTTCTACGGGAGGAGAAACGGAGACATCCCAAAGAACCGCCTTGTAATCTTCACCGACAGTGATCAGGCGTGTGCCATTGTGATTGAACGCCACTCCATTGACGCGCGCTGTATGTTTTTGTAATTCACCCAGTATCGAACCGCTTGACGGACTCCATATTCGAACAGTGGAATCTTCGTAGGCGACAGCAATTTTTTCTCCGTTGGGGCTGAACGACAGATCGTATACCAGTTTTTCAAGAGAGGGCAGAGCGTGGATGATCTCTCCGGTATTTGTATCCCATACGTTGACCATTCCATTCTCAGCGCTGGTTGCGAGTAGTGTTCCATCCGAGTTGTATGCCAGTTGTCCGTCCGAGGTGGTGGATGTGCGCGAAGAAAATACCTCGCGGCGGATGATGTTCCACACTCGTAAGGTTCCATCGGTACTGCTGGTTGCGAGCCGTGTGCCGTCCGGGCTGAAATCAACTTCGATCACCGGCTCGGTGTGACCGGCAAAGGTTACGATTTCACGTCCCGTTGTAACATCGAAGATCTTTGCGGTGCGGTCTGTACTGGCGGAGGCGATCCATTTGCCGTCCGGGCTGAATTCGAGGTGGTTGATCCCGGCAGTATGAGCGACAATTGTAGATCGTTGCTCGCCGGTCTTAGCGTCCCAAATGATGATGTCAGAATAGCCCGACCCGCCTGTGGTGGCGATCAATTTTGAGTCAGGGTTGAACGCGCCGGTCCCGTCCACGCCTTGCCCGCGCAATTCCATTAGTTGCTTCCCGGTTCCAGCATGCCAGACTCGTGTTGTGCCGTCATCGCCAAACGAAATGACGCGGGTGCCATCCGGACTGAAGTAAACAAAACGAGCGCTGGCAGTATGACCGATGAATTCGACCAACTTTTGTCCCGTCTCTACATCCCAAATGACAGGAACGCCGCCGAAGTCAGAAGTCAGGATGCGTTTACCGTCCGGGCTGTACTCAAATGTGATGCCCTCATAATAGATTCGACTCGTGAGGACGATCTCCTTGCCGGACGGCACATCCCAAAAGTGAATGCCGTCGTCATACCCAGCCGCCACCTTCTTGCTATCCGGGCTAAAGACTGAGAAATAACCGGGCGCTTCAAACACCAATTCACCGGTCCTGGCATCGTATACTTTTGAAAAACCATCGGCTCCAGCCAACAGATATTTTCCATCCGGGCCGACCTCTACGTTCCATGGAAAACCGGGCGCGCTGGCTTGTATCACCATTTCGATCCGCGATGTTTGCACGGCGCGATGCAGGGCATCTTCCGCTTCGATCGTTCTCGACGAATCCAACGCTTCCAACGCCAGCAGCACGCTGAGCTCGGGATCCGCATTGAGATTCAGGATCGAAGCCGCCGCCAACTCACGGGAGGTTGCTTCGCGGTTGGACGCCTGTGCCTGCCGCCCGAACAGGATCGCTGCCGCGCCAAGGATCAACGCGACCACCAATGCGCCTGTCAGATAGACGGCGCGTTTGCGTAATTGTCCTGCTGAATGAGTTTGTTCTTCGGCGCGTTGCCTTTCAGTCTCTGCCAGTTTTTGCGCGGCATCAAGTTCGCGTTGCTGACGCGCGCGTTCTTCTGCGTCGAGCCGATCTCTTTCACGAATACCTGCATCGAGAAATGCGCGGTCGTTCTGTGTGATCGCAATAGTAGTGTTCGCCGCCCAGTTTTCGAATTGTTCCAGCCGCGTTCCAGTGAGCAAAAAGCTCTTATCGTTGTTGGTGTTCAGCCATTCGGTTGCCGCATTCGAGAGTTGTCTTTGTAAGCGGATATCATTTCGGCTTTCTGCAAGCCATTCGCGCAGGTCTGCCCATTCGCGTAAGAGCGCTTCATGCGCCACTTCAACCGTCGCGCCGCGCGAGATCGGGTCGCGGTCAAAAGTCAGCAATCGCGCCTTGCCGTAATGTTCGATCACAGTAGATAGGTGTTGATGATTCACGGAGAGATCGTCTAGTTCCTCACGCAAGACCCTGCGACGCGTGTCTTCTGTCCCTTCGCCCAGTGTAACGAGTCGCAGGAATAACTGCCGTGTTGCCGATCTTCCGGAATCATCGAGACGCGCATAGATCGCCTCCGCGCTCCGACCTAACGCGCCAAGCACGCCGCCGATCTCGCGGTAGGCTTTGTTGGTGAGCATGCGTCCCTCGCGTTTTTCAAATAACTCAGAGAGTGCGTATTGCAATAACGGAAGTGCGCCGGGTTGATTTCCAGCGTCACGAATGATCGTCGAAACGAGTCCCTTTTCCAGTCTGAGACCGACGCGCTGTGTGGGACCGGCAACCGCTTGCTCGACCTCGTCCGCTGTCAATGGCAGGACAAATTCAAAACGCCGATTCATCATCTCGCCGAAATCCACGTAGCGCAGGGGTTTGTCGGTGAAGTCTGCGCGCAAGGTAATGACCACGCGCAGGCGGCTGCGTTCATCCAGCACAGCAGTAGCGATGGCGTCGAGGAACAACGCGCGGTCGGCTTCATCATCGATCAGCGTGAACACTTCTTCGAATTGGTCAATGACGAGAACCAACTCGACTGTTTCATCCGCCGGCAAAATGCGATGAACCGCTCGAAGCAAGCCGCGATTTCCATCTTTCAATTGAGTCAACAAACTTTCGGGAGGGTTAACCGCCACGCGCAATAACGAGGCTTCCAATTCCTCAAATGGATTTTTACCCGGCAGCATGTCCACGATGAACCAGTTCTCAGAACCGGGCAGACCGCCGCGCCTCAATGCGGGAATCAAGCCTGCCCGCACCACCGACGATTTGCCGCTCCCGCTTGGACCGATCACCGCCAGAAAGCGATGTAAGTCTCCGCCCTCGCCGAGCCGTGCCAATAATTGTTGGATCAACGATTCGCGCCCGAAGAAGTTTTCTGAATCTGATTCGCTGAAGGCGCGCAAGCCTTTGAACGGATTGACGATCTCGCCATCGATCTCTTCTTCCTCATAGGCGATCACTGCTGGTTGTAAGCCCGCCGACTTGCCGACGGCATTGTGAAATTCATGCAAGAAAGACAGCGCGTCGGTGTAACGGTCCTCAGGGTCTTTCGCGGTCGCTTTTGCAATGACAGTATCCAACGCGGCGGGAAGCCCAGCCCTGTGCGCCGAAAGCGGGGGCATGGGTGTATTGATGTGTTGTTGGATCAGGTCGAAGGGCGTCGGACCCGCAAATGGGACGGTACCTGTCAACATCTCGTACAGCATCACGCCCAGACAATAAATATCCGTTTGTGGTCGTATCGAAAGCGATTGGATCTGCTCGGGCGACATGTATTGCGGCGAGCCGACCATGGCATCCAGGCTGGTTTGGTTTTCGATATCGGGGTTGCCGAGATTCTTGGCGATCCCAAAATCTGCAAGATAGGTATTCGAATCATCGTCGAGCAAGATATTGGCGGGCTTTAGGTCGCGATGGATGATCCCGATGCGATGGGCTGAATTCAACGCGGAACAGATCTGCTCGAACATTTTGAGCGCGCTTTCAATTGAGATCGCGCCTTGTTCAAGACGGCTCTGAATATTCCCGCCGCGTAAAAGCCGCATCACAAGATATGCCACATTCGGCTCGCGCCAATAATCATAGAGTGGAACGATATGCGGATGTTCGAGCCGCGCCACAAGTTGCGCTTCGGTCTCAAAACGGCGGATGAAATCAGGATGATTTGCATATGCCGGCAGAATGATCTTGACCGCCACTTCCCGTTCCACGTTGGGTTGAACCGCGCGATACACAGTTCCCATGCCGCCCATGCCGATCCGTTCCGCCAGCGCGTACCCGCGGATGGCGCGTCCGGTCAGGTCTTCGCGCCCGATCTCTTCGATGGCTGGGGGAGGCGTCACCGGCGGCAGGTCAGACGCGGCAGGTTTGACAGAGCGCGCCCAGCGGACGAAACCGGCTCTTTCCTCCAGTGGAATTGCCAGCGCCATCGCGAGTCTCTCGGCAATTTGAACGGACGCGCGCAGATCATCTGCCTCGATCTTTCGCAGTGTGATCGCCGCGCAACCAACGCGCCGCGCCAACTCCTCCTGCGTGAGGTCCATCTCGCGGCGCCGTTGCCGAACGTACAAACCGAAGGATTGTTCCTGTTCCATGACTGCTCCTCAGTTAATACCTGATGCTATTAACCGTCCCGCAGGTTCAGTGAAACCCAATGTGTTCTGCAACGAAACCTGCGGGACGTTCTAGGCAAGGTCACATAACAAAAAGTATAGCCGAGCGATGGGTCAAGTACAAGAAGCAAACAAGTTTATATCGTTTTTTATATCGGTCGTGAAATCCGTGTGAAAGTTATATAAAAAGCGATAGGAAGCCAAAAAACCCTTGAAATTGAAATTTCAAAATGTTACAGTGCGGACATGAAATCGCGCGCAAATTTCAAATCGTTCAATTCAAGGAGAATCAAAATGAACAACAAAAAGTTTTCGCTCTTGGTCGCAGTACTGATGCTCGCCATGCTGGTGTTGCAAGCCTGTGCCAGTAAGCCTTCGGCGAACTTTCCTACCGGCAGGTTCGCAAATCCCGAAGCCCCGCTCGAGGGGTTCGATTTCCACGAAGATGGTACATGGAACAACTTCTACTACGGCGCGCATGAAGTCTGGGGAACCTACAGCGTCAAAGGCGACCTGTACATCGAGGAAACGAACAATTTCAACTGCGGCAAATCGCCCATGAGTTTCCGCTACACCTTCGATGGGACGAATCTGCACTTCGAGCTCACCGAAGAAAGCAAGAACGATGAATGTGAGGGCAGGCGGGGCGCATTCGACGGCACGACGTGGGTGCTGGTGGAAGAGTAGTGCCGCAATTCGAAATATTGTTGAGGGATGATGGAATCCAACCATCATCCCTCAATGGGAGAAAATATCATGAGCAAAAAGGAATCTGAAAGCACGCAAACTGGAAAGACTGAAATTAGCATCGCAAAGATCGGGTTGATAACCGCCGTTGCGGTTGCGTTCATCTCTTGTATGGGGACGGTTGCGCTTCCTTTCTTCCAATATCTAACAGAGCAAACGACGCCGACAGTCGAGGTTCAACCAACTGTTGACGAACAGGGAAATAATGATCCTGAACCGACCAGACAATTGACTGTTCAAGTTGAACCAACCATTGCCCCGGCTACCAGTACGCAGTCTCCGCCTACCAGTGCTCCTCTTTCGCCAACTTTAACGCTACCGCCTCCGCCCACGTCAACACCAAAACTCCTTACGTCCGAGAGCTTCGAGGCGGAACATGGAGAAATGAGTAGCGGAGGTTTCCCTGTCCGTGATCAAACAGCAGTATCAGCATCCAATCAAGCATACTGGTTGGGGGCATGGGGAGCTTCTGTAAAGTTCACTATTACCGAAATGGCAGCTGGTCAGTATGAACTAATCATCCGTTATGAAAAATATACGAATAATGCCGAATACCGTGATCCGGGTTATCAAAATTTGTATGTGAATGGCAATCCTAGTCCGATTCTAATAACAACCTTTAAAACTTTTGATGATACAGTGATGAAATGGGCAGATCTTCAGCTCATCGTACGACTTGAGCAGGGAAGAAACACGCTCGTAATAAAAAATGATGTGAGTGATCAGGTGGCAGGAATTGACCGTCTTGTCCTTCGCTGGATAGGTCCGTAATCGATTTGAGACGAATCAAAGACCTCGGAGTTTTCAAAAACCCCGAGGTCTTTTGTAGATCGTAAGTGACTGTCACCTTCAAGGTGACAATCACTTGTAAACCAAACGACCTCGCGGATGCCGAAGGGTCCGCGAGGTCGTTTGGTTATCTATCTAAGGACATTGCTCCACATGCAGGTATTTTTGACATTCAGCCGCGTTGAGGCGACGTGTGATTCGAGTTTGAGCCAATGCCAGAAGTTCCTCGATATCAAGAGTGAATACTCGCACAACCCCATCATTACTTGCGACCACGAGATGAGCGCCGTTATCGGTACTACTGAAAGCAACCCCGTATACTCCTCCTTCACTGCCCGGTAGAGTCAAAATTGCATCGCCCGTCTCAACATCCCATACCTTGGCTGTGTTATCGCCACTGCCTGTTGCAAGGAATTTTCCATCCGGGCTAAACGTAACCGGTCTGAGTTCTGCGCTATGGCCCGTAAGTGTGAGCAATTCCTTGCCGGTAGTTGCATCCCAGATTTTTGCGGTCGAGTCGCTGCTTGCTGTGGCAATCTTTTTCCCGTTGGGGCTATAGGCGATATCAACAACGCCTGACGTATGACCGGCAAGTGTGAACATCACTTCGCCGCGATGAAAGACGGCGCGATCGTCGCCAATTCAGGTCACTTCAACGTGGAGATCAACATCCCCGCGCTTGAGAAGATGAGCGTTGGCAAACCGAATCTTGTCCGCCCGTTCGTGGATCAATACACGACGAAAGACGGACGTAAGATCAACATCCTCGGCGAAGGACGACTCATCAACCTCGCTTCCGCCGAAGGGCATCCTGCTTCCGTCATGGACATGTCTTTCGCCAACCAGGCTTTGTCCGCCGAATTCATGGCGAAGAACGCGGATACGTTGGAGAAGAAAGTCTATTCCGTCCCTGCTGAGATCGATCACGAGATCGCCCGCCTCAAACTCGAAGCCATGGGCGTGAAGATCGATACGCTCACGGCGGAACAGACTCACTATTTGAATTCGTGGGAAGAGGGAACGTAATTCAAAGGATGAATTCAGAAGGATGAAGGATGAAAGCCTCGCAGTGTAAAAATCCGCGAGGCTTTTTTCTTGTTCGTCCAATCCGAAAGCAACGTATCGTTAATTCGTAACAGGTCACGCAGTAGATTCGAGGAACGGCAAAACAGGCTGCCCCAACAAAGCCACTAATTTCTGAAAGGTGCTTTCGCCATGTCGTTTGGCAGTATTCAAGACGGTTGCCAGAGCCGCATAGCCTTGCGCGCCCCAATCGGAGCGGAAACTACCCATGACTTTGCGATGAAAAACGGACGGACGCAAGGCGCGTTCGCAGGCATTGTTGTGGGCCGGCACATCGGAGCGGTGCAGGAAGACGAATAAGGAATCTCGATACTTGCGATAGCGTTTGAGCAGATTGCTACCCAGTCGGCGGAAGGTTCGTTGCAAGAGTTGTTTCAGGCGATTTTCCAGAATGGCTACCTGCCTTGCAAATCCTTCCTTACTCAAAGTAAATCCGAACATTTCTTTGCAAACCTGAACCACCCGTTCGTGTCCCAGGTGATGCTCAGCCCAAACTTCGATAATTTTGCTCGGATTGTCCACCCAGGGACGTTCCGTTTTTTCGTGCCCTGCTTTTGCCCCGACATTCTTACGCCTCTTACGCTTCTTTGACCCATACGGCTTGAAATCCCGCGAAGGCGTTGTGACGAATTTCGTGAATTCGTTCGCTCTCCCTTCAAACGTTCAATTTCTGCCATTAACTCCTGTATGAGCGCGATCAACTCTTCCCGCGATTTTTCCTCGATCCTTGGTCATGTCTGGTATCATGCTCCTCGTAACACCGTTCTTCTATAATAGTCGTGACCTGTTACAAGATTTATAACGGACAAACCGTCCACGAATTTTTCACGAATACCCTGACGGGCACACGTAAACGAATATGAGAGCCGTCCATTCGCCGAAGGTTCGTGGTTTTTATTCGTGGACGGTTTTTACAACTACCATCCACGAATACTTCGACAGGCTCTGGACAGATTTTTCACAATAACCGCCTACACCCTCAACGCCTCCCACCCCGCGTACTTTGCCGTGTCGCCCAACTCCGCTTCGATGCGCGGGGCTATCAAAAGACCTGACGGATGTATCCTTCCATCAGGTCCTTTCCGTTTACGAAAATTCGTAGACTGGCACCAGAATCTTGCGGTCAATATCGCGCCGTCCGCGAACGCTCTCTTCGATGGTTTTTAGCACGTTGGCAGCGTAGTAACGAGTTCCGCATTTGGTGCACACACCGGCGGGGATGTTCTCGATCAAAACATACTCGCCCTTCACCTTGCGATGAAGGGTCACGCGCTTCTCGACGATCTTACCGTTGCAGTATTCGCAGGTCTCGCCTTGCCAGAAATTTTTTGTTTCCATGGTGTGATTATAAGCCCAAAACTTTCTTATCTGATCGCCAACGCATCCCACCCCGCGTACTTCGCCGTATCGCCCAACTCCGCTTCGATTCGGAGCAATTGATTGTATTTCGCCACGCGGTCAGACCGCGCGGGCGCGCCTGTTTTGATCTGACCCGTGTTCAACGCCACCGCGAGATCGGCGATGGTCGTGTCTTCGGTCTCACCCGAGCGGTGACTGGTCACTGCTCGCCAGCCAGCGCGGTGACAGGTTTCAACAGCCTCAATCGTTTCAGTTAACGAGCCGATCTGGTTCACTTTCACGAGCAACGCGTTGGCGGCGTTCTCTTTGATGGCTTTGCGCACACGTTCGGGATTCGTCACCAGCAGGTCATCGCCGACGATCTGAACTTTATCGCCCATCGTCTTCACCATCAACTTCCACGAGTCCCAATCGTCCTGCGCGAGTCCGTCTTCGATGGAAACGATGGGATAGTCCTTTACCCACTTCGCCCAAAACTCGACCATCTCCTCGCCCGTGAGTTTCTTCCCTTCTTTGCGAAGGTTGTATGTTTTCGTATCTTCTTCGTACAGTTCCGATGCGGCGGGGTCTAACGCAATGGCAACATCTTTTCCGCGCCCTGCTTTGAAGCCAGCCTTTTCGATCGCCGCGAGAACCGCTTCGACCGCGTCATCATTTGCTTTGAAGGATGGCGCGTACCCGCCCTCATCGCCGACGAGAGTCGCAAATCCTTTTTCTTTCAACACCGCTTTCAACGCGTGATAAATCTCCGCGCCCCAGCGCAGTCCCTCTGAAAAGGTCGGTGCGCCGAACGGCATCACCATGAACTCCTGCATGTCGGTGGATTGCCACGCCGTATGCGCGCCGCCGTTCAGGATGTTCAACATCGGCACAGGCAGGATGTGCGCGTACACGCCGCCGAGATAACGATACAACGGCAGACCGTACGAATTCGCCGCCGCTTTCGCCACCGCCAGGCTGACTCCCAAAATGGCGTTCGCTCCCAACTTGGATTTGTTCGCAGTCCCGTCGAGAGTCAACAACTCTGTATCGATCGCTTTTTGTTCCGAGGCGTCCCAGCCGAACAACGCGTCCGCGATCACGCCGTTGACGTTTGCCACGGCTTTCGTCACGCCTTTGCCGCCATAACGTTTCTTGTCGCCGTCGCGCATCTCCAGCGCCTCATGCTCGCCCGTCGACGCGCCCGACGGGACCGCCGCGCGTCCCCACGAACCGTCTGCCAGCGTCACTTCCACTTCCACGGTCGGATTGCCGCGTGAATCCAAAATTTCCAATGCAGAAATGCTTTCGATGATAGTGTCCATTTTGTTCTCCAAGTGTTATATCGTTTTGATGGCTCCGACGCGGTTCCGCTGCGTCGGTATCACATTCGTTCGTGATGCGGTTCAACTGCATCACGAACGCGCGCGATTCGATGTGCGCCGCAAGTATAATTCACTTTAGATGTTGGACATTTATGGATACCGCGATTCCTCCCACCATTGATTCTGATTCACGCGCCCGAAAGAAATACTATCTTGAAGAGACTCCCCAGCGCCGCGCCTTGCTCGTCCTTCTGCGGGCGGTCTTTTTCGCCATCATGAAAATGGACGTGACCGGCGCCGACAACCTGCCCAGGGAAGGCGCGGGCATCGTGGTGGCGAATCACGTCACGAATTTCGATGTCTTCCCGATGCAATTTTCACTGCCGCGCCCGATCTTTTTCATGGGCAAAGCCGAGTTGTTCAAGAATCCCATCATGGATGCGGCGTTGCGTAACTTGAGCGCGTTCCCGGTCTCTCGCGGAGATAAAGATATGTGGGCAATGCGCCACGCCTCGAAGGTTCTCAAACAGGGTCAGTGGCTGGGGATGTTCCCCGAAGGGACGCGCTCGAAAGGGAAGGGGTTAAGCGTCGCCAAAACTGGAACAGCCCGAATGGCGATCGAAGCGGGTTGTCCCATCCTCCCGATGGCGATTACTGGCACAGATCAGTTTTTTGGGCGGTTCCCGCGTCGCGCCCTCGTCGAGGTAAACATCCTGCCGCCGCTAGTTGTGAGGGAGAATGAAAGCCCGCTGGCGTTAACCGATCGTTTGATGTTCACGCTGGCGCAGGCATTGCCCGCGTCCATGCGCGGGGTGTATGCAAGCCTGCCGCAGGGGTTTGGCTAGGAGATTTGTGGGAGGCATGCCCGGGTGCGGAACATTTTGCGGGGAACCGGCATCTACTAAATGTCAGAATTCAGAGGAGAAAAAATGAAAACCAAAAAGTTTATCCAATATTTTTTGCTTGCGGCATTGGCGCTTGCCACCTTTGCCTCCACAAGCCCGGCGTTCGCGCAAGGTTGCGGCTCCAGCGTAACTGTTGTCAGCGGTGACACCTTGCGAAAGATCGCCGATCGTTGCGGCACGTCCATCTCAGCCTTGCAACGCGCCAATCCGCACATCGGCTCTGGGAATTTGATCTACCCCGGTCAGGTGTTGCAACTGCCCGGCGCGATCCTCGGCACAGATGGCGGCTACTTCATCTATGTTGTCGCGCGCGGCGATTCGTTGAAAGGTTTGGCGACCCGCTTCGTTACAACGGTTGAGGCGTTGCTTCGCGATAACCCCGAGATCAAGAACGCGAACGTGATCTACGAAGGTCAGTGGATCAAAGTGTACGTGACTGTGACGCCCACTCCGCCGCCCGCCACGCCGCCTCCCTCCAGCGGACAGGTGTACTATGTGCAAAAAGGCGACACCCTGCGGAACATTGCCTCGCGCTGGAGCACAACGGTGGAGGAGATCCTGAAAGTGAATCCGCAACTCACCAACCCGAACCTGATCTACGTCGGGCAGGCGATCAACATCCCGTTGGGCGCGTCCAGTTACATCGTGCAAAAAGGCGACACGTTGAAGATCATCGCCGGTAAGTTCGGCTCCACGGTAGAGACTCTGCTCTGGCTCAACCCGAACATCTCGAACGCCAACCTGATCTACGTTGGGCAAGTGATCAACGTTCGGTAGTCAATCCAAATCGTTTGCGACACAGGCGCGCCGAAAAGCGCGCCTGTGTTATTTTTATTGCGAGCTCCTATTCGTGGATGGCTCACGATCGCGGCACAACGGCTTAAGTCGAACTCATAATGGATAACGGTTACGTGTCACGGCGAGAGGCTTTTCAAAGCATCCCAAAAAAATCCATGATCGCCCGCGGAACTGTCGGTAGATTTCGCCATTGACCGCTTTTGAGGTTTTGCTCTCTACCGTACATGTGCACCGCTAAGTGTCGCCATGACGCCATGCGACACCCGCAAAGAACGCAAAGAAAACCTTTTTAACTTGGCGACCTTAGCGTGCTCTGCGGTAATAATCTTCTCATGTACGGTAGAGAAAGGTTTTGTAACCTTTAGAGTTCAAACATCACTTGCCTATCTCGGATTTTCTCTACTATAATGCCTCATCAGCCCGAAAGATTCAATTTATATTGCGCGGAGGACGCATGAAGTCTCATTTTAATCTGCCCATACAGTTGGCTTTGATCGTTGTGTTGTTGTTCTCGTCCATTGCCGCCGCGCCCTATCAACAAACATTCCAGACTCCCATGGAAGACCTGTTGGATGCGCTTGGCGGCTATGAGTGTTTTGAAGGAAGCGCGTTCACTTGCGTGACCATTGAAGTTCCCCTCGATCATTTCAATCCGTTGGACGCCCGAACGCTGAATGTGACCTTCGCCGTCCTGCCTGCCGCGGGCGCGCGCAAGGGAATGTTCGTCACCGCGACTGGCGGTCCCGGCTACTCCGGTATCTCCTCGGCGGATTCTTACATGTCCGGTTTCGGCGAAGATGTGCTGAATTCGTTCGACATCGTTTTCTTCGACCAGCGTGGCTTGCTGTTCTCCGGCGACCAAACGTGTCCTGATGCCGCCAGCGCGTTTTATCAACGCGATGCGCGCGGCAAAACGCCCCAGCAGGAAGCGGCGTTGAAGCAATCCTCCAGCGCGTTCAGCGCCGGCTGTGTCGGCGAGGTAAGCGACCCCAGCCTCATGCCCTATCTTGGAACGAAGCAAGCGGTCGAAGATTTGGAAATTTTCCGCCAACTCTTGGGCGATGAAAAGTTCTGGCTCTATGGCGAAAGTTACGGAACGCAATACGCGCAGACGTATGCCGCCGCGCACAGCGACCACCTCGCCGGTCTCATCCTCGATGGCACGGTTGACCTCACCCTCGATGGATTTAATTACTACGTGCAACAGACTCAGGCATTCAGCGATGTGCTGACCGCCTCGCTCGAAGCCTGCAACGACGACCCCGCCTGCCGCAAAGATATGCTGGGCGACGCCGTCCGCGGATACGACGCGCTTGCCAAAATCCTAGAGAAACGCAATCTCCATTTCCGTTTTCCGCTTGCCAATGGCAAAGGCGCGTACCGCGCGTTCACACTTGCCAACCTCGAATATGTTGCGGCGAGCCAGGTTTATAGCGAGAGCGATCGCATGATGTTTGTCCGCGCTCTCGCGGCATTCACCTCGAAATTGGATATTCTTCCGCTTGCCCGCCTCCTCTATCTGGATTTGGGGGTTGACCCGCAAACCCTCGACGTAATCCCCGACCCGAGCTATTCCGAAGCGGTGTTCTACGGCGTTGAATGTCAGGATTACGGCTACCCCGGGAATACGCCCGAGGAAAAGGCAAACACCTACCTCGCCACAGTCGATTCATTTGAATTTTCCATCCCGCGTTTGGCTTCGTTGATCTATGCCGACCTGCCCTGCGCCTATTGGCCCAACGCCACCACCGACTTGACCCGCCCGGACTATCTGTTTGCTGAAGACATCCCAACTCTGGTGCTTGGCTCCACAGCCGACCCTGCCACCCCGTATGGCAACGGCGTCAATGTGTATGAGCATCTGGCAGACGCCTACCTCATCACACAGGAACAGGGACCTCACGTCATCTTCGGGCGCGGTAACGCCTGCCCCGATGAGATCGTGGTCGATTTCCTCGTCAACGATGTGACGCCCGCCGAACGCGAAACAACCTGCGAAGGATATCTGGTTGATCCGCACGTTCCGCTCGCGCCGCGCTTTGCCGTCTCGTTTGGAAGTCCGCGCAATGCGTTATCTGCCATGGAGACCGAAATTTACTACCTGCCCGAGTTCTATTACTGGGACGGTTTCACTCCGACCGTTGTCGGTTGTAATTACGGCGGCGCGCTTGGGTATGAATTGAATAACGCCGGCACGCGCGTCAATTTTTCGCTCGATAAATGCGCGTTCGCCTACAACTTCGTGATGACCGGCACCGGCTTCTATAACTTCGAAAACGACCGCTTTGTTTTGAATGTAACCACCACGGGGCGCTGGAAATGCAACTTGAAGTATGACCGCAAAGGCGAGAACATCAAGATCACCGGCAAATGCGACGGGAAGAATATCAACAGCGATAATTTCGACACCGAGCATCTCTGGCACATCTTCCCGAACTTCGAAGAGTTCAATAAGAGCAACAATTGAGACTCGCCTCGAAATTCATTTTTCGAGCGTAGCCACGGATTTCACCGATTTATACAAAAAAGCCAACCCGGTTTGCGGGTTGGCTTTTTTGATCGGCGGATTTAATTCATAATCCGCGAGAATCCGTGCAATCTGTGGCTGAGTCTTTTCCTGTGCCTTATTTTCTTCGAGCCTTTTTGGCTGTGGATTTCTTCTTCGCCGTCTTCTTCACGGTGGCAACTTTCTTCTGCGGACGATACTTCAGCGCCGCGTGTGCCGCCGCGAGACGAGCGATCGGCACGCGGAACGGCGAACACGAAACATAATTGTTGCCGATGATGTGACACCACTCGATGGAACTTGGGTCGCCGCCATGTTCGCCGCAGATACCCACTTCGAGATTCGGGCGCGTTGTCCGCCCTTCGGCGATTGCCCAATCCATGAGTTTGCCCACGCCGCCGCGATCCAGCGACTGGAACGGATTGACTTCGAGGATGCCCTGTTCCTGATACGTGATGAGGAAGTTGCGCTCGGCGTCGTCGCGCGAATAACCGTACGTCATTTGCGTGAGGTCGTTCGTGCCGAACGAGAAGAACTCGGCGTGTGTGGCAACTTCTGCCGCCGTCACTGCCGCGCGGGGGATCTCGATCATCGTCCCGAACTTGTAATCGAACTTCACTTTCTTTTCATCCATCACGGCTTTGGCGATGCGCTCGAGCCGCGGTTGGATCCATTCGAGTTCTTTCACCGTTCCCGTGAGCGGAATCATCACCTCAGGCTTCACCTTGATGCCGCGCTTTGTGCAATCCGCCGAGGCTTCGAAGATGGCGCGGACTTGCATCTCTACGATCTCAGGCATCGAAATGCTGAGGCGCACGCCGCGCAAGCCCATCATCGGGTTCGATTCGTGCAGTCCCTTGATGGCGGCGAGCAAGTCTTCTTTTTCTTTCAACCCAGCGGTTTCATTTTTCACGCGCATCGTGACGACTTCTTCGAGGAGTTTTTCCTCGTCGGGCATGAACTCGTGAAGCGGCGGATCAATTAAACGGATGATGACCGGGTAACCGTCCATTGCTTCAAACAGACCGTCGAAGTCTTTGCGCTGGTGGGGGAGGAGTTTGTTGAGCGCGGCTGTGCGTCCCTCGCTCGTGCCGGAGAGGATCATATCCTGCACGATGGGTAAACGCTCCGGCTCGAAGAACATATGCTCCGTGCGGCAGAGACCAATCCCCACCGCGCCATACGAGCGGGCGCGCTGCGCGTCTTTCGGATAATCGGCGTTCGCCCACACTTGTAATCCGCGCGTGGGGTAGCCGGGGGCTTTCGCTTCGCGCACACCTTTCGTGGCGGAAATTTCATCCGCCCACTTCAGGAGGGTGAGCAATTCAGTTTGCTCTTCAAGTGACGGCGACGTGGTCGGGATTTTTCCGATGAACACTTTACCGGTCGTGCCGTCCACCGAAACCCAATCGCCTTCTTTGACGGTCACATCGCCGACGGTCATCTGTCGTTTTTCAAGATTGATCTTGATCGCCGACGCGCCCACCACGCACGGGATTCCGAACTGACGTGCCACGACCGCCGCGTGTGAAGTGGCTCCGCCCTCGCTGGTCAGCACGCCCTTCGACGCGATCATGCCATGCACATCGTCCGGCTTGGTGAACGGACGCACCATGATCGTATCCTGCTTCTCGTCCTTCGCCATTCGTTCGGCGGTGTCCGCGTCAAAATAGATTTGTCCGACTGCCGCGCCGGGGGAGGCGTTTACGCCCTTCGCAAAGAACTTACCGGACTTCTCGGCATTCTCCATCGCATCGTGATCAAACTGCGGGTGGAGGAGTGAATCCACATTCTCCGGTGTGACGCGCTGGACAGCCTGCTCTTTGGTGATCAAGCCTTCCTTCGCCATATCCACCGCGACCTTGACCGCCGATTTCGCCGTGCGTTTTCCGTTGCGCGTTTGAAGCATCCACAACTTTCCGCGCTCGATGGTGAATTCGACATCCTGCATGTCTTTGTAGTGCTTTTCAAGCCGCGCGGTGATGCCCATGAATTCTTTGTAGGCTTTCGGCATCTGGTCTTTCAAGTGTTCGATCGGGTCCGCGTTACGGATGCCCGCCACCACGTCCTCACCTTGCGCGTTGATGAGATATTCGCCCATCATCTTCTTGTCGCCGGTGGACGGGTTGCGCGTGAACGCCACGCCCGTGGCTGAGTCGTCGCCCATGTTGCCGAAGACCATCGTCACGATGTTGACCGCCGTGCCGAGATCGTCGGGGATGTTCGTCGCGCGGCGATAGTCAATGGCGCGTTTGCCCATCCACGATTCGAACACGGCTTTGATGGCGAACTCCATTTGCTTGTACACATCTTGCGGAAAATCGAAACCGACTTGTTGTTTGAACACCCCTTTGAACACCGCGACCAATTCCTTCCAATCTTCGGCGGTCATTTCAGTGTCAGACTTGTATCCTTTTTTGGCTTTATGCTCCGCCATCGGATGTTCGAAATGTTCGTCGTCGAGGTTAAACACGGTCGCGCCGAACATCTCGATCAGGCGGCGGTACGAGTCCCACGCAAAGCGCGGATTGTTCGTCAGCGTTGCCAAGCCTTCCACCACCTCATCGTTCAAGCCAATGTTGAGGATGGTGTTCATCATGCCCGGCATCGAGAACTTCGCTCCCGAGCGGCACGAAACCAACAGCGGATTTTTCGGGTCGCCGAATTTCTTGCCCGCGCGTTTCTCGGTCACTTTCATTGCATCGAGCGCTTGCTTCCACATCCCCGGCGGAAACGCCCCACGCTGGCGAAACCAGTTACAGGCTTCGGTTGTGACCGTGAATCCCGGCGGCACCGGCACCCCGGCGCGAGTCATGTCGAATAATCCAGCGCCTTTTCCGCCAAGCAGGGCGCGCACATCCTCCCACGAGCCCGCGTATTTTTCGGCTTTCGCCACTTCATCGAATAGATATACCCAGGTTGTCATTCAGTCCTCCAAAATTTTTCTAAATCGGACACAGTTTACCACGAACGAATTAGAACAAAAGTAATGCGTACCGCCGCCGTTTGACACGTCTAACTGATAGCCCATTGCAAAGTGCCAACTCTGTCATTCTTCGATATAATGGGGGCTGATTGGATACACTATGCCGATAAAAATTCTTGTGATCGACGATGATACTGCCGTCACGGACCTGTTGTCGCTTTTGCTAAAATCGCAGGGCTTTGAAGTGGCGGCTACGAATAATAGCAACGACGGATTGAATTTTATCCGTGACGACCGACCCGACTTGGTGGTGCTCGACCTGATGATGCCGGAGATGGACGGGTGGGAGGTCTGTAAATCGGTGCGCGCGTTTAGCCAGGTGCCAATCATCATCCTCTCTGCCCTGAACGACCCTTCGATGATCGCCAGCGTGCTGGACGCCGGCGCAGACGATTACCTCACCAAACCGACTCCCAGCCGCGTGCTGGTGGCGCACATCAACCGATTGATCAAACGGAATGGTACAAACGGCGCACCCGGTCACGGCTTGGTGCCGCAAATGGGGACACCCTGAGCCGCTTCTTTCCCCAGTGGACGCCTGATTCAGTCATCCCCAGCCTTCTCCGCCGGGGATGATTTTTTATACGCTGAGTACCGCAAAGTTCACTTTGCGCTCGCGCATTACCAGGATGCTCGCAACCTAAACGTTGCGGTACAAATTTCTTCACGCCAAATACTTCAACGCCTTAGCCAACTCCAAAAGTTCTTGACGCAGTTGCACTGCGTCAAGGGCAATCCTTTCAGAACGCCGATTATGCCAAGCGCTTCAACGCCTCAGCCGTTTCTTTCACCGCTTCCATCATCGGCAAGTGACCGACGCCTTTCAACTCCACAAAATGCGCCGACGGCACTGCGGATTTCATCTCACGCGCGCGATCCACAGCCACCAACGAATCCGCGTCGCCATGAATAACCACAACAGGGATGTTGAGATCCGCCAGCATTGACGATGTGTCCATCCGTTCTGCCATGGCTCTGAGCGCGCCGATGAACGCGGAGGGTTGTTGTCTCTGCATGATCGCGGTGACTGCGTTTTGGTGTTCCTCGCTCGGCGAAAATTTAGGCTTCATCGCTTCCACCACGCCGCCGATGCCTTTCTCTGCCACCTCCGCCGCGGACTTGTACCGTCCCTCTTTGCGGTCGGGCGGATCGGCAAGCGTCTGCGTCGAGACAAGTCCCAGCCTGCTGACTCGTTCGGGGTACAGTTTTGTGAATGCCAGCGCGATGTACCCTCCCATTGAATGTCCCGCGATCGCGGCTTTCTGTATCCCAAGATGATCGAGCAAACCAGCAATGTCCGACGCGAAGTCGTCCAGCGTGTATTGCGAATCCACCGTGGATGATTCTCCAAATCCGCGCAGGTCGGGCAGGATGAGATCGAACGTCCCTTCGAGCATCGGCGCGACAAAATCCCACGTGTGATGGTCGAGTGGGAATCCATGCAACAGCACAAGCGGAGTCCCTTTGCCGCGGCGTTCGTACGCAAGTTCAATTCCGTTGACGTTTATTTTTTGCATTTTTTCTCCTTGCCTTTCTGTCTCCGAAAGATTTTGAGTGAGGGCGAATGAGCTTCAAAATTTACCGCCAAGAGCGCGAAGAGAGAATTTAATCTTAGCGCTCTTGGCGGGCTTAGCGGTTAAAAAAAATGAGCCAATGATCGACTTCGTCCTGCAAAATCATTTCCAATTCACCGCCACCTTCAACTTGCTTCCCATTTTTGAATAATAATGCACAAACCCGTTATCGCGCCCAAACTCATACACGTGGCGGGTGATGTCCACGTCCGCTTTGCAGTATTCAGCGACCTTGTCCAGTTCGCCATCACGAAACCATTGCACAGATTGCACGCCATCGGCAATTTTCGTCGCGCCGAGGGTCGCCTTCGCCAGCGAATCCAAGCTGAGACGAAAACCGAGCGTGCGATAAATATCCTGCAACATATCCGTCGAGCGGATGGAGCGTAGATTCTCGTTTGGCGCGTATGGCTTGAGCACCTCGTAATCGAAGCTGAGGATGTTGAATCCGATCACGCGGTCGGCAGATTTCAACTCGGCGACCAGAGCCACCGCGTCCTTTTCCCAATACACGGCAAAATCATTCCGCGCCGAGGACCACGTCACGCCGCAGGCGAGAAGTAGTTGCGATGGGTTTCGCCCGCCAACTTCTTCAAATAATTTTTGTGTTTCGAGGTCGAAGAATACGATGTTCATGTTTTTGGACAAGCCCTTTTGAACCACAGAGACACTGAGTCACAGAGTTTATTAAATTGATCTTCTCAGTGTCTCCGTGTCCCAGTGGTTTTCTCTTGGGAATCGGTTCATAGATTGCCGTCCTCTATCAATTTCCGCGCTAGCGACAACGCCTCATCCCGCGTGGAGATTTCGCCGATTGCCTGACCTTCACGGATCGCCTCGAGCAATTGACCGATGATTCTGCCCGCGTCTAAATTGAGTTCCTTCATCAACTCGTTGCCGTCCAGCAAGCGCGGAGGGGCGACGGTCTCTTCGCGTTTCTCCCAATAGTTCTCAAGGAAAATTTTCGCGATCTCCAGTGCGGCATTCCAATTCTCTGTCGTCTGTGTATGGTCGCGTGTGCCGCGCAGGTCGGCAAGACCGAGCAGGATCAAGTCTACGCCTGCTTCGCCTGCGTCGCGGAAGAAGCGGTAAATGGATTTGCGCGTCGGCTCCTTCTTTTTTTCCTCCAACTGCATCGTAAAGAAATGGAAGCGCATGTGGTTGAAGATGATTTTTTTGACGCGCTGAATCTCGTCGTTGCTGAGGTTGAACTTGTGCCCGCGCATAGACGCGACCTTCGCGCCCTGCACATCATGGTCAAAAAAACGGATGCGCCCCGTGTATTCCACAGTCTTGGTGGCTGGCTTCTCGACATCGTGATACAACGCGGCGAAGAACAACGCGGCGCGGACGGAACGATCCGTGTTGAGGGATTCAGTGAAGTGAGATTCAAACCGTTCGCGATATTTTCCAAGTGCGGAAACGAGCGCGTTCAAAAACGGATCTTCCCCGCCTGAACCTGATTCAAGCGCGGCAAGGATCGCTTCGAGGTGACCGAGAACTTTCAGCGTGTGTTCCCATACATCGTACACATGCGGTGGGGATTGTTCGCATCCCTTCATGGCGGAGAGTTCGGGCATCATGTGTGGAAACACGTCCAGCATCTCCAGCGCGCGCATGGACGAGTCGGGTTTCGGTCCCTCAAGGATTTTGAATAACTCGTCGCGTTGACGTTCGGGTGAGACGTTCGGCAACAGAGACGCGGCATCTTTCATCGCGCCGCGTGTGGCGAGGTCAATTTTGAGATCGAACGCCGCGGCGAGACGGACTCCGCGCAAAATGCGGATGGGGTCGTCGGTCAACGAGGTGGAGGAGCAGGCGCGGATGATTTTCGCGCGGATGTCGTCCGCGCCGTTGAGCGGGTCAATGAGGGAGTTGGTTTTCAGATCGTACGCAATGGCGTTGATCGTGAAATCGCGGGCGTGCAGATCGTCTTCGAGAGCTTGTCCTGAGCCTGTCGAAGGATCTCCTCCGCGATAGGTGGCGAAGTCGAGATAGGTGCGTGAGTTGTCATCACCAATAACGATGACGCGTCCCGTGTCGCGTTCTTCGTCGAGGATCATGAAGTTGGCGTCGAGGGCGCGGGCAACGCGTCGGGCGAGGGAAATGCCGCCCGAAGGCACGGCAAAATCAAAGTCCCGTGAGAGGCGGTTGAGGATCATGTCACGTACCGCGCCGCCGACAAGGTAAATATCCTGATCGGGCAGCGCGTCGCGGACTTTTTCCAACAAAGGCGGGGGCGGAAATTTGATCGGCATGTAAATGATTTCGAGTTTTTCTTTGTGACGGGTATTTTGCGCGGCGTGCAATGCCTGCTCAGGCGTTCCACCCTGAGCGATGATCTTGCCGCGAATGCGGGCAACCCAACGACCTGCATAATTTGAATTGTCTTGCATATCTTTCCCCAATCGTAAATCAAAAGCTTGCGCTGAGCAAGTCGAAGCGTCGTAAATCGTAAATCTGAAATCGTCAATCGGAAGGTTTATATTTATTCAAATCCACCACGCCAACGAACGGAAGGTTGCGATAGTATTCGTCGAGGTCGAGACCGTAGCCGAAGACAAATTTATTTGGGATCTCGAAGCCGCGATAATGAATCGGAACTGGAGTTTCGCGTCGTTCGGGCTTATCGAGCAGCGCGCAGACTTTGAGACTACGCGGCTGGCGCACTTGCAGAAGTTCAAGCACCGATGCGATGGTGTTGCCGCTGTCAACAATGTCTTCGACAAGCACCACGTCTTTGTCGCGGATGTCCATTTGCAAATCCATCGCGACGCGCACCGCGCCGCTTGATTCGCGTTTGCCCGCGCCGTACGATGAAACCGCCATGAAGTCCATCATGTGCGGAGATGTGATGTTGCGGCTGAGGTCAACGAGAAATGGCACGCCGCCGCGCAAGATGCACACGAGGAGCAAATTGCCGTCGGGGTAATCCGCGCTGATCTCCGCGCCGAGTTCGGCGATACGGGCTTGGAGGGATTTTTCGTCCACAAGAATTTCGGCGAGGATGTCTTTGTAGTTTTGCATTTTACAACACACTTTGGATCAAAGGATATGAATCATTTCTTCCCAATCAGTAGACTTCTTTATTTTAATGTTTGCGTGTTAAAATTGGAGAACGAGTCCTGAATGAGAGGTGAAGCAACGTGCTAAATTTAATTCGTTCTCCATTCAAATCTACTTTTGAAGAGTTCGCTCAAAGCATTACTTCAGATTGTTTAATTTGCTCGCCATACATAACATTTAACCCCATCAAAATGCTGGCTGAAGCAATTGCAAAAAATAGACCTGATAAAGATGTGAAAATTAGTATTTTGACGGATATTTCATTAAGAACGCTAGTCCAAGGTGCAACTGAAATACAGGCATTGTTATATCTTTTCAAGAATCATTACAATGTCACCGTTGTTTATTTGCCCAAGATCCACGCAAAGGTCTATATTTCGAATAAATCAAGTGCTATTATAACATCCGCCAATTTTACAGATGGCGGCGGGATAAGAAATTTAGAATATGGCATTAAGATAGACAGCCACGACGCTGTCAACAAAATCCAAAATGACATAGATGAATACAAAAAATTGGGTGCTATTGTTACGCCCAACCAATTGGAAGAAATTCAAGCACAAGTCGAGAGCATAAGAAAAATAATTCAGGTTGAACAGAAAACAATTTCCAAAAAACTACGTTTGGAATCAAAAAACCAGCAAAGGATCATTGAAGACAATCTGATACGAGTAAGAGTAAAACACAAAAGTATAAACTCTATTTTTTCTGAAACCCTACTTTACTTGTTGTCTCAAAAACCCATGCCAACTGCAGAGTTGCATTTCCAAGTGAAGGATATTCATACTGATTTATGTGATGACGATGTTGATCGTGTTATTGATGGTAAACACTTCGGAAAACTCTGGAAACATCAAGTTAGAAATGCTCAGGTAACATTGCGGAAAGCAGGTTTAATAGTTTACGATAAGGAGAGGCGCGTATGGTACAGAGTCAAAAATTAGTGGTTCCAATAATTTGCGAGAATGCTCTCTGTCAAAATTTTGGCAAATTGGTTAATCGTGTATATGGGATAAACACAAGCGAAATAGATTTGTTCTATGAAAATTATGACGGCTCGATCGAAGAGGATTATTGTCCGATTTGCGGGGAATTAGGTATAGCAGAAGATCCAATTATGCTAAGATTCTAATAGTTCCAAACAGCTCCGCGGTACTCACATATTCATTTGTTTTCTGAGGTCTGTCTGTTGCCATTCTTCATAATCCGTCTCCAAATCTTGGCAGATTATACCGTCAACTTCGCATAAGATGCTTTATCGCGTTATCTCGGCACTTCGTGATGCTCACGACACCGCGCCTCATACATCTCTGACGCGCCGACGATGACAACGGGATCGTCAAATTTTGCGGGCTTGCCGTTGACCAGTCTCTGCGTGCGCGAGGCTTCGCCGCCGCAGACCATGCAGATCGCGTGGAGTTTATCCACCTCCTCGGCAATGGACATGAGGATCGGCATCGGACCGAACGGTTCGCCACGGAAGTCGGTATCCAACCCCGCCGCGATGACGCGGATTCCGCGTGACGCCAACTCGCGCGAGACGGGGACAACCTCAGGGTCGAAGAACTGCGCCTCGTCAATGCCGACGACGGTTGTATCCGAATCGATCTTGTTGATGATCTCCGTCGCTTTTTCGATGGGAATCGCGTCGAAGTCTGAGCCAGCGTGTGACGTGACCTTTTCCACTGCATAACGAATGTCAATTGCGGGCTTGAATACTTGCACCTTTTGCTTGGCGATCGTCGCGCGGACGAGACGGCGGATTAACTCATCCGTCTTGCCGCTGAACATCGAACCGCAGACTACTTCAATCGAACCGTGACTATGCTTCATTTTTATTATGAACCGCGAAGGTCATTGTTGGACGCAGATAAATGCTGACTAACGCTGACTAAAAAAGAAAAAATCTGCGTTTTTCTGCGCGCTACGCGGTCAGCGTCCCATTTCTTGGATGGAGTCTAATCTTCTTCGCGGTCTTCGCTCCTTCGCGGTAAGTATTTATATAACAAAACAGGCAGACGATTTCGCATCTGCCTGTAAGTTTACCTGAGAATAATCATTCTGCAAGCAATTTGTTTAGGGTAATCGCATTTGAAAATCTCGAGGCTCAAAACACGGTGTTTTGCCTTCGAATCCGCTAATCTGCGCGAATTTTTCCGAGAAAGGTTAGCGTGAATTCGTGAGGATTAGCGGACAAAAAATCC
>NZ_DBNHEF010000027.1:0-13530 GCF_057138825.1 Candidatus Defluviilinea gracilis | reverse complement strand
TCTTTTTCCGCTTTCCGCACGAGTTGCAGAGCATTCGATAGCGGTTCCAGATGATGGACAATGACGATCCCAACAGACAGGGAAGGCTTGATTGTGCCGCCCTTTCCATCAGATATTGCATACTCTTCCATCAAGCTTCCAAAAGTGGACTGTAATTCATTAGCACAATCTAAAACCGAGGGTAAAGGCAGGTACGCTAACACATCGTCACCACCAGAATAAATCAGCACACCTTGAGTGCGCCCAACGATCTCTCTTGCATGTTGCACGAACCTTGCCAGTGATTGCGAAATATTTTGATGAGTTTCCATCCTTGTTTGCCCATCAATGATCTTGCCCATAAAATCACCATCCGCGGCAAGCAAGGCGTAGTAGGCGGTAGGCGTGGCATTGCCTGCATATTTCTTTAACAGGTTTAGATAATCTGCCCGCTGTTCAGGTGTTAGTTTTTGAGTCGGAAATGCATCCTCGAACCGGCTTTCAAATACCAAGCCTTCCTCTGCGCCATCCAACGTGTCAGAATCAACGGGCAATTTGGCGCGGAGAGCCTCGATCAAAGTTTGAGCTTCCCCGTTTTTCTGGTTGAATTTTTCCACAAACGGCAACGCCGCCATATCTGATGTGCTCTTGAAGTTCGGAGTACTGTCAAGCCTGCCAAGCCGCTTGAGCAAATCCACACCTGAGAGTTGCTCCCCGCGCCGCGCTCGATAGCGCGTGTATAAGTTTTTGGTTTTTTGTGTACGAACGTCCTCTGTATCGTTTCTCTCCGCATATTCCGCTCTCGGAATAACCGACTCGCGCGCGCCATCTAAGGATGATTTAGGAGTGCCTGCCGACCATGTCGGTTGTTGAAAATTGCGGATAGTTTTTCGGGCTGCTAAAAACATTTCCGCCTTGTTGCGCGCTTCCGCATAGTTGCCTGCATTGGATTCTTCGAATGGAACGCTAACCCAATAGAATTCAAGCAAGTCGTCAACCTGCTGATTAGCCACTCCCTCATTGTAAGCACGACCATGAATGTGTGACTTGGCATCCGCCCACAATTCTTGAAGGCGTGCACCTACTGCTGTGCGAACCCCTGTAGCAATTCGTTCAGGGTTATCCACAACAGCAATAACTTTATTCGGAGAACTGTACTGACTTGCCGGTTCAAGTAGTCTGATGTCAGCAGGATGTGGAAAAACAAGCCAATCAAGAAAGCCAGAGTCCGCGATATTTTTCGCTGCGGCTTTTGATAATTCACTTAACATCCATGAACCGTACCACAAGTCACGGCTACGACGGGCAGTGTTAATAAAATCCTGTACAGGACCGACTGAAAAAATAATTAGATGCTTCATTAATTATTATCCTCCCTGCCTGCCTTATGAAAGACACGCTCTGCTCCACCCAAATTCGCGTAGATCATCATTTCCAATTTGTTTGTGATCTTTGTCATATTCTGCTCCGTTGAAAACCGATCAGAAGAGCGACTACAAAACCTGTGAATTTCCCACAAGCACAAGTTACATCGAAAATTATAAGGCGTCGCTAACAGAAATGCAATACTTTTCAGGAAAAACGATTCATAGAATTAACCTCCCAGATTGGGCATCACTTTGGAAAGATGATAGGATTCCCGCCATAAAATTCTGGCGGGAATCCTATTTTGAACGAACCCATTAGCCAACACCAAACGGACTCTTCTGCTTCTTCTCCTTCTTCAACTTGCGTTTCTCCTTGATATTGCGCTTGGCTTTCTTCTTTTGTTCTTTACTGCCTTTATCGCGGTTGTGACTCATGGTGGTCTCCTTTCGACCCCCCTCCCAGCCTCCCCCAAATCCGACTGGGGTTCGTCGGATTTGGGGGAGGTGCCCGATAGGGCGGTGGGGATTGGGTCTTAATCCGCCGCCATCGCCTCCCCCGAAATCTCCGAGGTCTGAGAGACCTCGGAGATTTGCGCCCCGACAGCCTCCGTAAACCCATACTGCTCCTCCAACTCGTGCCTGAACTGTTGCGTGTACAGGCGGTAATAATGTCCGCGCTGTTTGAGCAAATCAGCGTGCGAGCCTTGCTCGGCGATTTTTCCATTTTCGATCACCACGATTCGATTCGCCTTGCGGATGGTCGAGAGGCGGTGCGCGATGACGAACGACGTGCGTCCGCGCATCAACGCTTCCATGCCGCGCTGGATCAACGCCTCGGTGAGCGTATCCACGCTGGAGGTGGCTTCGTCCATGATGAAGAGTTCGGGGCGGGCAAGCACGGCTCGCGCCAGACTGATCAACTGTTTCTGCCCAACGGAGAGCAAATTGCCGCCTTCGCCCACGTTGTGGTCGTAGCCTTTTTCTAACGTCACGATGAAATCATGCGCGCCCGCAATTTTCGCGGCGTCGGTCACTTCTTCATCGGTCGCGTTCAATCGTCCATAGCAGATGTTGTCGCGCACACTGCCCGAGAAGAGATGCGGCGTCTGCAACACGATCCCGATGCGGCTGTGGATCGAAGCGAGCGTGTAATCCATGTAATCCCGCCCGTTGATGCGGATCGTCCCTTTGCGCGGCTCGTAGAAGCGGCACAGCAGATTCACGATCGTGGACTTTCCTCCGCCCGTCGGACCGACGAGCGCGATCATCTCGCCCGCTCTCACCTTCAGCGAGAAGTCGGTGAGGACGGGCTTGCGTTCTTCGTAGAAGAAATCCACGCCCTCGAATTCGATCTCGCCCATCAGCGTTTGCGCCTCGACCGCGTCGCTTCTATCGTGGACTTCGGGCGGGGTATCTATCAACTTGAAGATTCTCTCCGCCGAGGCGATGGAGTGCTGCATCTCCGCGTAGACGCGCGCCAAGTCCTGCACGGGCCACATCATGAACGTGAGATACGACACGAAGGCTTGAATCCCGCCGATGGTCATCGCGCCGACGGTGATCTGTTGTCCGCCGTAGCCGACGATGAGTCCCAGCGCGAGCGCGGCGATGATCTGCACGGTGGGGAGGAAGAGCGCTGAGAGCCACGCGGCCCGATACGACGATCGGTACATCGTCGTGGTCAACTCTTGAAATTCTTTCGTGTTCTCGTCTTCGCGCAAGAGAGCCTTCACCACGCGCACGCCTTGAAAGTTTTCGTTGAACGCGCCCGTGATCTTCGAGTTCGTGCGCCGCGACACGCGATACTCCACCAAAATGAACTGACGGAACTTGATCGCGATGAAGATCATCAACGGGATGATGGTGAACACGATCAACGCCAGTTTCCAGTTGATGATCGCCATGAAGATCAGCGATGTGACGATGTTCATCACCGCCCACGTCGAATCCACGATGCCCCAACTGACGAGGTCCGAGACGCGCCCCGTGTCCGATGTGACGCGCGCGATGAGGCGTCCCACCGAGTTCTGCGAGTAATACGAAAGCGACAGTTGCTGCAAATGATTGAACAGCATTCGGCGTAAGTCGTATTGCACGCGTTCGCCCATCACGCCCGCGAGGTAGATGAACGTGAACACCGTGCACGCCTGAAACAAAATGATCGAGCCGTAGATCCACGCGATGCGCGTCAATGCGGCGGTATTCTCCAAGCGGATACCCGTATCCACGATCTCCTTGTTCAGGTATGTGAAGTACGCATCCGTCGAGGACGTCGCCGCGATGGTGATAAAAAACCCGACCACCCATTTCCAATGCGGGCGAAGCAGACTCGCAATCCGCTTGAACACGGGCATGGTGAGCTGTGATGTGAATTCTTCTTCTTCAATTTCAATTAATTCTTCGCTCATGATATTTCTCCGTTACATCTGGTGGTCATGTACGCGCCTTCCGCGCTGAGCGGAGTGGCGCGTGATGTTCGCGCCACGCAGTCGAAGCGCCGCCGTATCGAGACCACACCTCTTGTTTTCATGTGATCATCTGCTTACATGTTGCCTGCTGGTTTCGATACGACCTTCGCAACGAACGCTCAGGTCTACTCAACCAGCGAGATTTAGTTGATTCGAGAAATTTCTAATTCCAATTCTTCATCTATCCTTGTTTGGATATCGTAGATTCTCCGATACATTCCATCTTGCTGAGAAAGCAACTCCTCATGCGTTCCCATCTGAATCACCTCACCTTTATCCAACACAAGGATCAAGTCGGCGACCATCACAGATTGAATGCGGTGTGCGATGATGAACGTGGTGCGGTTCTGCATCAGCCCGTTCAATGCGCCGCGGATCTCCGCTTCGGTCTCGGGGTCCACGCTGGAGGTCGAGTCGTCCAAAATCAAAATGCGCGGATTCTTCAACAGCGTGCGCGCGATGGTCGTGCGTTGCTTTTGTCCGCCAGAGAGGGTCACGCCTTTCTCACCGACGATGGTTTTGTAGCCATCGGGGAACGTCATAATCACATCATGGATCGCGGCGGCTTTCGCGGCGCGTTCCACTTCCTCATCTGAAACGTCGCGCCCAACTCCGTACGTGATGTTCTCGCGGATCGAACGGCTGAACAGGAACGGCTCCTGCTCCACGATGCCGATCTGCCTCCGCAAGAACGAGCGCGAGTAATCTTTCAACTCCACGCCATCGAGCAGGATTCGTCCGCCCGTGTATTCGTGGAAGCGGGGGAGCAGATTCACCAGCGACGTTTTGCCCGATCCCGTTGACCCAAGCAACGCCACCGCCTGCCCAGGCTTCACGTGGAAGGAAATATCTTTCAGCGCGTTGGATTTTCCATCCGAGTACATGAATGAGACATTCTCGAAGACAAGATCGCCTCTTACTGGACCTTCGGGCTGGTACGCCCCATCGTGGAGCGGTTCGCGCGTCTGCTTCACCACATCCATGAGGCGACCGTACGAGACAAGTCCCGTTGAGGCTGAGACGATGATGCGCCCCAAGTTGCGGATGGGCCAGATCAGCCACACGACCAAGCCGACATACGCGATGTACATGCCGACGGTGATCTCTCCGCGGATCGCCATGTTGGCGGCGTAGATGAACCCGAACAGCATTTGAAATCCAAGCACGATATCCGAGAGGGGCCAGAACATCGAGTGCATGAACAGCAAAATTTTGCCCTTCAAGAACTTGCCCCAGTTGTCCTTCTCGAATTTTGATTTTTCATACTCCTGCCGCGCAAACGCTTTGACCACGCGCACGCCCGTTAGATTCTCTTGCAGGGTGGTGGAGAGGATCGCCTCTTGCGCTTGATATTCTTCGTAGGCTTTTGTCACCCGCTTGAAGAACCACAGCGAGACGAGCAGGATGAACGGAATCACCACCACTGAGACCAATCCCAACTTCACGTTGAGATTCAGAATCGCGATGAAGTTGATCACGAACAGCAAGACGATCCGTCCCACGCCGATGCCTTGCTCGCTGAAGAAGCGGCGCAGCGCGTCCACGTCTGAGGTGACGCGTTCGATCAGGTCGCCTGTCGGCGTGGTGGCGTGATACGAAAAACTCAATCGCTGGATGTGATCGAAGAGGAAGTCCCTCAGGCGGCGCGTGATTCCTTCGGCGGTGTAGGCGGCTAAACGTCCCGAAATGAACGAGGCGCTTCCTTCCACCAGCGCGAGCGCGACGAATCCGCCCGCGATCCAAAGCGAAGTCGTGATGAGGCTTCCGCCGATGAAATTCTGTTGGGTCAATACATCGTCGGCAAAATAGCGGAGCAAAATGTACGTGTACGTTTTCGACAACGCCGAGATTGCAAGCGCGGCGGTCGCGCCGAGATACGGCATGCGGTAATCCACCATCATGCGCCAAAGCCCCTTGAGGCGGTTTTCATGCACGGTGTTGCGGAAGTCGAAGGTAATTGCGGGTTCGATTGTAGTCATTGCATTCTCCAATTATTGTGTAGATGGCGCTCTCTTGCGCCATCGGCGTTAGAGAACGCCTCCTACACAAAGCAAAATTAAACAAAAAGGCTGTGACGAGTACGCCACAGCCTGAAACGACAGGGAGGTCTGACCTAACGGTCACGAGGCGCACTACGAGAAGGTACGAATCCAGTGTCAACTGGAACAAAGGGGGTCATGCTGATCAACGTGGACATTCGTGCGCGCTCCTTTCTTGAGATTTGTGTGTCAAACTTAAGTTTGACGTACGGCGAGTTTACACCTCGCACGCGAAAAGTGTCAAGGCTTATAATAAAAATGTCGTTGCGAGGAGCGCTCTTGTTCTTTGCGACGAAGCAATCTCCTGTATCGAGAGGGTTGCTTCGCTTCGCTCGCAATGACATGGATGCGATATGACCCGCACATGGAAGATCACCAAAACAAAACTGGATGAACTCCGCTTCGACGACAACTCCTCGCTCGACGCGGCGACGCGGCAATTGCCCGACGGCTACTATTCGACATTCCGCACGTTCGACTCGTGCACGCGCGTCATCGGACTCTCCGCCCATTTGAAGCGACTCCCACATGCAGACGCTTCATTTCTACGGGGTTGCCTGACTCAGTTGCTTCGACCTTATCGTGCGGACGAAGCGCGCGTCCGCGTGATGGAGACGAAGCGCGGAGAGTTTTACATCTCCATCGAGCCGCTCAAACTTCTGCCGCGTGAAGTCTACGAGAAAGGTGTACGAGTCGAAACGACGACGCTTCATCGTAACGATCCGCGCACAAAGTCAACGGCGTTCATCTCCGCCAGCGACGGGGAACGGAAACACATTGCACAAGAGGGAATCTTCGAGGCGCTGTTGGTGAAGAATGGAAGGATATTGGAGGGGATGACGAGTAATTTTTTCTACATCTTCCGTCCTGAGCGGAACGAGGAGCGTTTGTTGCGACGAGTGCAGTCGAAGGACGCTTCGACTGCGGGACTGACAAGCATCAGTCCCTCCGCTCAGCGCGGAATAATTTACACCGCCCAACGCGGCATCCTCCTCGGCGTCACGCGGACGATGGTCATCCGCGCGGCGCGGGGGAGGGGGCTGGGGGTGAGATTCCGCTCGCTGAGGCTGGACCAGCTGTCCCGTGTGAAAGAAGCGTTCATCACATCCAGTTCGCGCGGCATTGTGCCAGTCATCCATATTGACGATGTGATAGTGGGGCAGGGGAGTCCAGGAAAGGTGACGAGGATGTTGATGTCGGCTTATGATGAATATGTTTTGAAACATGCGGAAGTAATTTAGGTGACAGTCACTTTTAAAGTGACTGTCACCTTTTTAAACTCCCTCAACCTGCGCGGCGAGGTTGTGAATCCATTTGCGGGAAAAATAGCGGTTGAGACCAAGGACGTATTTGGTCAGTTCTTCCGACATCACGCAGAGATAGACAAAATAGACGGGGAGTTCCCAGACGTTCGCGCCGAGGTACGCCATCGGCACGCCGACGATCCAGATGATGATGCCGTCGAGGAAGAGCGAGAAGCGCGTGTCGCCGCCCGCGCGCAGGATGCCGACGACGATGGTCATGTTGCTCACGCGAATCCACACGAAGAAGGTGACCACGTTGAGGACGGCGCTTACGTTTTGAAGAACCTCAGGCGAGACGTTGTACAACGACAGCACAGGCGTTTTCACGAGTTGGACGATGATGCCCATGACGAGACCGCCCAGCGCGGCGAGTCCCAGCGAGCGACCCGCGTAGGTGTGCGCTTCGTTTTCTTTCCCCGCGCCGATGCGGTTGCCAACGAGAACCGACGTGGCGTTTGAAATTCCGATGAAGAACACAAAAGCCAGTTGCTCGATCGTGCCGACGATGCTCATCGCGGCGAACGATTCAGTTCCCATGCGACCGTAGATGACGTTGTAGGTGGTGATGCCCAGCGCCCAAAAGAGTTCGTTCAACATCACAGGCAACATGGGTCGAATCACTTTACCGAAGAAGACGCGGTCGAAGTCTGTGAGTTGTCGCAGGGACGCGGCGACGGGCGATTTCTTCGCATACGTGATGGTGATGAGCGTGACACATTCGAGTCCGCGCGCGATGACGGCGGCGATTGCCGCGCCTTGAATGCCGACTTCGGGGAAGCCGAATTTTCCGAAGATCAATGAGTACGAGAGGAACGTGCTGAGGATCAACGCGCCGACACTGACGCTTGTCGGCGTTTTCACATCGCCCGTGGAGCGCATGACGAAGGCGTAACTGAACGTGATCGCGGTGAAGAGAAACGTCCACGAGAAGGTGCGGATGTAATTTGTGCCGAGGCGAATCACTTCGCTGTCTTTGGAGTAGATGCGAAGGATCTGTTCGGGGAGGAATTGCGCGAGCGACAGAAAGACGAGACTCGCTGATAGTGCGAGCATCAAGCATAATCCCAGCACGCGGCGTAGATTCGGAACATCCTGCCGTCCCCAGAACTGCGCGGTGAACATCGCCGCGCCGCTGATGATCCCAAAATGGACGAGTTGCAAGAGAAACGCCACTTGCCCCGCCAGTCCCACCGCCGCGACGGAGGTCTCGCCCTTTTGCCCAACGAGAATTACGCCCAGCATGTTCAACCCCGCAAACATCAATTGCTGGATGATGATGGGGATGGCGATCTTGCGCATCTCGGTAAAATATTCGCGGTCGTTGTAGTGGGCGATTGCGTTGCGGATGAAAGTCACAAGTCCTCCGTGGGAGGCTGTGATTATAAGCGACGAGGAGATGTCGTTGCGAGAATCGATGACGCAATCTCTCTCTTATCGTTTGCGAGCGACAGAATCGGAATCCTCAGCGTGTTCTTCAAGCGGGGCAGGGGAACTATTTCTTCTTGTTGAAAATTTCATCATAGGATTTGTTCACATAATTCTCCCACTTCTTTTCCTTGTCACTCTGTGGCGTCGTATCTTTGCCTGGAGTGTAGTTGTAAGTTCTGTTCAGCGCTGGGGACAGCCTCTTAATCATGAGTGGTTCGATGTCTTGAATGGTTCGATTAACATGAGGCGGGATAAAGTCCCCAAGGAATTCCATACAATCTTCCAATGTCCATAATTGAATATTCCAACTTAACGAGTCGGGCAGGTGGTTTTCAATTTTTACTCCAATGGGCGATTCTCCGTACACGACATCACCGTCCCACGTCATGTGACCGCCCCAGCCAAACCAGCGAGTCCAAACATCTGCCTCCGATATGCCGATGTACAAGACATCGCCTAGTCCGTTCTTCACGATATATAAGCAATAACCCGCATCATCATACTTTTGCTCGTGGAAATTCTGAAAAGTCAACTCGATCATTTTCGACTCCATTTTGAGTCTTTTTCAAATGCTTCGTAATATGCCTTGTCCAATTCATCGTCCGTCAATTGTGTGTATCGGTCTGTGACTTGAATGTTTTCATGCCGCGCGAGTCTTTGCGCGATGGCAAGATTGCCCGTAGCGCGTAATGTGGACGTGACGAAATAATGACGAAAGGTATGCGGCGTGATCTTACCGACCAGATCTTTTCCCAGAAATTGCTTCACGCGTTCCTTGACGATATTTCGTCCCGTCGTGGTCGTCATTGGCTTGACCTTTTTGCCAGCGCCTTTATCGTGACGCGCAAAGAGGGGCAGGGAACTCAATTGCTTGCCTGAATTCCCATCCAGCTCGGCGCGTTGCGACAGATATTCCTTGAGGACTTGGAGCGTATGCGATGTAAAACGAACAACAGCCTGCTTGTTGCCTTTCCCGATGATGATCGCGCGTCCTTCATTCCAATCAATGTCGCCGCGCCGCAGGTTGCACGCTTCATGGACGCGAAAACCAGTCTCTGCAAGAGTGAATAAAAACGCGCGGTCACGATATGCGCGTAGTTTTGCATTCGCTTCACCTTCATTTTGAGAGGGCGCAGTGAGCAGATTCGGAATGTCTTTGACCTTCTCCAATAGGCTGTCAATTTCGTTTAATTGATATTGTGGGGCGCGCTTGCCAGCACGACGCGCGCGTTGTCGTAAAAGGACGGTCAGCCGCGATTGATTGACGTCCGCCAGCCGCTCCGAATCAAGGTACAGATAGAAGCCTTTCACAGCCTGCAGATACAGTTGTTCGGTGGCGGTGGCATAGGTAGTGAGGTATTCGACAAATTTTGCGAAGTGATCCTCGTTGAGTTTTGAAATGGGGGTGGTTTCAGGCTCGAGAGATTTACCCTCAAGCATCTCCGAAAAAACGCGCAAGGCGTTCTTATACGAAAGCATGGTCGCCTTGCTCCTTGCGCGTTCGACCATGCGCAGATAACCGCTCATTGCCTGCGTAATCGTCAACAGTTTTGTTTCGGTGTCGATCATGGCGGTCATTATACGAATTTACCGTAGATTGTCAATGCTTTCGATAATAATACTTATCGAAAGCATAATGGGAAACTTTGTGGAGGCTGGGATTTTCGGATGAGTGAGTCTCCCCCACTCTTTGACGATAGACCACAGACGATGGACGCTAATTCGCGTCGCAGGGAAACGCTTCACTCCCAGCCGCGAGTTGATTCTTCTTTCTTCGGCGTTAACTTCATCCTTTGCGTCCCCTCCCCTGTTCTGTAGTCCTGTAGCCCCGTAGGTCACGCTTGTAGCGTGACTTTTGTTCAACACAAACTGTCACGTTAAAAACGTGACCTACGTTTTATCTTGTTTGCGTGGACTGGTAAAATTCGGAGGTGAAATCTTAGACCTGACAGGTTTTATCGTGGAGTCTGACGACCAGAGTTCTCCGAATGGAAATGGATCAGCCCCGTCTAGGTTCTGTGAAAACCTGTCAGGTCTCATCGAGGAGATAATCTTGTTCGAGCAAACTTTCAAAAACATTGACGATAAATTGTGGAAGGATGCGGGTTGTTCCAGCGAGTTGGATTATGTGGAGCAGACTTCGTGGATTCTGTTCCTGAAGTATTTGGACGATCTGGAAAAGGATCGCGCGGATGCGGCGGAGTTGGCAGGCAAGAAGTATACGCCGATTGTCGAGAAGAAGTTCAAGTGGGATGTGTGGGCGGCTCCAAAGTTGAGCAATGGAGGCTCTTCGTCTGCGACTGATGCTGACGCTCAGTCTCCGCTCAGAGCGAGAATCGATCATCACAAAGCGATGACGGGCGATGATTTGATCGAGTTTGTGAATAGTCAGTTGTTTCCGTATTTGAAAAAGTTCAAGAACGAGGACGCGAATACGATCGAG
This sequence comes from Candidatus Defluviilinea gracilis, assembly GCF_057138825.1. Classification (NCBI taxonomy): domain Bacteria; kingdom Bacillati; phylum Chloroflexota; class Anaerolineae; order Anaerolineales; family Candidatus Villigracilaceae; genus Candidatus Defluviilinea; species Candidatus Defluviilinea gracilis. The sequence continues at coordinate 2,502 of NZ_DBNHEF010000027.1, read as the reverse complement.
TATAAGATCGGGGAAATTTTCAGCGAGTTGAAGAACAAACTGCAAAGCGGATTTAACTTGCGCGAGGTGATCAATCTCGTGGATGAATTGCGCTTCCGTTCGTCGAAGGAAAAGCATGAGATGAGCGCATTGTACGAGGATAAGATCAAGAACATGGGCAACGCGGGCAGGAACGGCGGCGAGTATTACACGCCGCGCGCGTTGATTCGATCCATCGTCAAGGTGGTGAAGCCCAAGATCGGCGAGACGATCTACGATGGCGCGGTTGGCTCGGCGGGGTTTTTGGTCGAGGCGTTTGAGTACCTCAAAGAAACAGAACCAGCTATGGGGACGAAAGAAGCGAGAATCCTTCAGGAGAAAACTTTTTTCGGCAAGGAGAAGAAGTCGCTGGCGTACATCATCGGCATTATGAATATGATCCTGCATGGCATCGAGGCGCCGAACATCCTGCACACCAACACGCTGGCGGAGGACATCCGCGATATTCAGGAGAAGGATCGTTACAACGTGGTGTTGGCGAACCCGCCCTTCGGCGGCAGGGAACGCGCCGAGGTGCAGAACAACTTCCCCATCAAGACGGGCGAGACGGCGTTTTTGTTTTTGCAACACTTCATCAAGAGTTTGAAGGCGGGCGGGCGCGCGGGCATCGTCATCAAGAATACGTTTTTGTCGAATACCGATAACGCTTCGGTGAGTTTGCGCAAGCAGTTGCTGGAGACGTGCAATCTGCATACGGTGTTGGATCTGCCAGGCGGCGTGTTTACAGGCGCGGGCGTGAAGACGGTGGTTTTGTTTTTTGATAAGGGTTCTGCTACCAAGAAGATTTGGTATTACCAGTTGAATTTGGATCGGAATTTGGGCAAGACCAACCCGTTGAACGAAAATGATCTGGCGGAGTTTGTGAAACTTTCTGCTTCGAGAACCTCAGCAACCGCAACCTCAGCAACCACAACCTCAGCAAACGGAGTTTTAGCGGAAGGTCCTGAAACGCCAAATAGTTGGAATGTGGATGCGCGAAAGGTGGCTGAGCTTGCCGATGCCGACCTTTCGGTAAAAAATCCGCATCGAAAAGATGAAACCGTTTTGCGCGCGCCTGCGGTCATTTTGGATGAGATGAAGATGCTGGATGAAGAGAGCGCGAAGATTTTGAAATCCATCGAGAAGATGTTATGAAGAGGGATCAGGTTTCAGGTTTCAGGTCGAAGGTTGAAGGTTCAAGGTTGGAAGGTTGGAAAGTGGAAAGGCTAGGCGACGTTTGTGAAGTATTTGCTGACGGTGATTGGATTGAAAGTAAAGACCAATCACCAAAAGGAATCCGCCTAATTCAAACTGGCAATGTTGGAAATGGGGTTTTCAAGGACAGAGGTGAAAAAGCTCGCTACATTTCTGTTGAAACTTTCAAGAGATTGCGTTGCACAGAAATATTTGAGGGTGATTGTTTAATTTCAAGATTACCTGATCCTGTTGGAAGAACATGTATTTTGCCCGACACTGGCGAAAGAATGATTACAGCCGTAGATTGTACAATCGTTCGCTTCGACAAGAATAAAATTATTCCAGAATTTTTCAATTACTATTCTCAATCCGTTCAATATCTCAATGATATTGACCATGAAACAACTGGCACAACAAGAAAACGAATCAGCCGCAGTAAGTTAGCAGAAGTTGAAATCCCCCTCCCTCCCCTGCCCGAACAAAAGCGGATCGTGAGCCTGCTGGATGAGACGTTCGCGGCGCTGGCGCAAGTCGGCGCGAATGCGGCGCGGAATCTGGTCAACGCGCGGGAGGTGTTTGAGGCGGAGTTGAATGTCATTTTTGGGAATGGGAGGGATTGGGAAGAAAAAAGGTTATTTGAAATTGGAGAGACTCAAACTGGAACTACGCCAAAAACATCTGAAAAGAAAAATTATGGGGACTTTATTCCATTTATCAAACCTGCAGATATAGATATTAATGGAGATGGTGAAATTCGATACGACAACGAGGGGCTTAGTAAAACGGGCTTGCAAAAAGGCAGGCTGATGCCCGAGAATTCTGTGTTGATGGTATGTATTGGGGCAAGCATTGGTAAAGTTGGATTTGCTGATAGGAATGTGTCTTGTAACCAGCAAATAAATACGCTCACTGCTGGTAAAGGGTATTCTACAAAGTTCTTTTATTATGCAATGCGGAGCAAGAATTTCTACAACAGCGTAATAAAAAATTCCGCACAGGCAACGCTACCTATCATCAATAAAAGTAAATGGGAAAACCTTACTGTTAGATTTCCCAAATCACTCGGCGAGCAACGCGCCATCGTCCAGCGGCTGGAGGGGCTGGCGAAAGAATCGCGTCGGCTGGAGGAAGTGTATCGTCAAAAAATGGAGGATGTGGAAGAATTGAGGAAGAGTGTGTTGAGGGAGGCGTTTGAGGGAGAGTTGTAGATCAGACCTGACAGGTTTCATCGAGGAGTCTGACGATTAGACTTCTCCGAACGCGAAGGCACTCGGTTGATTAAGGCGC